>NZ_SDIG01000139.1:0-18357 GCF_004122755.1 Streptomyces sp. TM32 | reverse complement strand
CGCCCCACCCGCAGAGCGCCCCCGCCCCCCGCCGGCCGGCACGCCGCCACACAGCCTCACGGGCACGCCAAATGCACCACGAGGTGGCGATGGGGTAGAGTGTGCGGCGATGTTCCACTCTCGACAGAGGCGGAATCACGCGGGTGTAGTTTAATGGTAGAACATGAGCTTCCCAAGCTCAGAGCGCGGGTTCGATTCCCGTCACCCGCTCCATATGAAAGCCCCAGGTCAGCGACCTGGGGCTTGTTTGTTGTCTAGACCTCTCTTGGGTGGGCGTGCCCTCCGCGTGCCCCAACTCCCCTCTACGGGCCGCACGGAGAGGGGCCGCACGACACCGCTGAAGCCACGCGTCGAGCAGCGTCTCGAATCCCGAGACGGGATTCCTGTGACCTGCACCACTAACGCGTCAAGTGGGTGTGAACTCACGTCTGCAAAGAGGGCGGTTTCCGGGCTTTAGGTAGCGCCCATCAGTTGCTGACTGGCCCACTGGAGTTCAGGTCTACGAGGGGGAACGTATGGAGTCGAGCGGAACGGAACTGGCCGAGGCGTTAAGGGCCGTTCGGGAGGGCCTCGCAGCAGCACAACGCGATGGCGAGGGGTCATCTCTCCGCTTCAAAGTCAGTGATGTCACGCTCGAACTCAGCATCGAGTTGCGACACTCGGCGCCTGCGAGCGGCGGGGTCAAGGCTTTCGTCGTCTCTGCTGACACACGTGGTGAACGGTGGCTGTCAGGTAGTTGGTGAGCGCCATGCGGCCGAGCGGTTCGAGGACGGCCGACAGCGCCGTGCCCAGCGGGGTGCGCAGCAGGAGGAGCAGGGTGATGGCGTAGGCGAGGGCGGCCAGGAGCCCGGCCCCGGCGGCGATCCGGGTGGCGTCGGTGGGGTCGGTGGCGTACTGCCACCAGACCGCCGCTGCGGCGGCGGGCGCGATCACCGCGAGCGCGGCGGCGAGCCGGCCGGTGCGGTGGTCGAGGGCGCCGGGGATGCCCATGCGGGCCACCCCGAGACCGAGCAGGAAGAGGCCCGGAATGGTGGCGAGGCCACCGGCGGCGAGCGTCACGGATGCCAGGGTGAGGCCGGTCCCGGCCACGAGGACGAGCGGGGTCGGCAGCCAGGTGGCGGGCAGCAGGGCGACCAGCCCGAAGACCGCGTACGGCCTGAGCGCCTCGCCCAGGTGCAGCAGCTGGTGGGCCGCCCCGAGGAGGCCGAGCGCGACCAGGCGCCGTACGAGGAGCAGCCGCGGCCGGTCCGAGCGGCGGGCGGCACCGTCGAGGAAGAGGGCGAAGCTGATCCCGAAGAGGAAGGAGAAGAGGGGGAAGAAGCGTTCCTGGACGGCCAGGTCCAGGAAGTGCCGGACGGGGTGGAGTTCTCCGGGGCGCGGCCCGAAGGCCATCTCGGTGATCTGCGGGATGTTGACGAGGAGGATCCCGCAGAAGGCGAATCCGCGGAGCGCGTCGAGCACACGGATGCGGGGCGGGGCGGGCGACGGTGTGGGCTGAGGGGCGTAGGTGATCTGCTGCATGCGACCCACGGTCGCCCGGCACGGGCAGGCGGGACCTCTGTCCTTCGGCCGGATTCGGCCGGTGTCCCGCGGCCGAACGGCCGAGGGAACGGCGGTCCGGTGTCAGGCGCAGGCGCTCAGCGGGAGCGGACCGCTCCCGTTTCCCAGGCCCAGGCGGCGATCTCCACGCGATTGCGGGCGCCCAGCTTGGTCTGGATGCTGCCGAGGTGCGTCTTGACCGTCCCCAGCGAGACGTACAGCTCCTGGCAGATCTCCTGGTTGGTGCGCCCCCGGGCGACCAGCCTGGCGACGTCCAGTTCCCGGCCGGTGAGCGGTCCTGCCCGATGCCCACCGGCTTCCGTGCCGGACGGGGGCTCCGGGTGTTGCCCCAGCCGTTCCAGAAGACGAAGCGTCACCGACGGGGAAACCAGCGCATCGCCACGGGCCGCGGCCCGGACCGCCTCCACCAACAGGCCGGGGCCGGCGTCCTTGAGCAGGAAGCCGCAGGCTCCGTTGCGGAGGGCGGTGTGGAGGTAGTCGTCCTGGTCGAAGGTGGTCACCACGACCACGCGCAGCGGATCGGCGGCCTCGGGACCGGTGAGGGCCCGGGTCACGTCCAGGCCGTCCAGCTTCGGCATCCGGATGTCCACCAGGCAGACGTCGGGCCGCAGCCGCCGGGCGGCCTCCACACACGCCGCCCCGTCGACGGCCTCGGCGATCACCTCGATGTCCGGTTGGGCGTCGAGGATGAGCCGGAAGCCGGTGCGGACCATGTCCTGGTCGTCGGCGATCAGCACGCGGATCGGAGAGCTGGTCACACGGGCGATCCTGCCACAGGGGCGAGCACCGGCAGGGTGACGGTGACGTGCCAGCCGCCGTCCCCGTCCGGCCCGGCGTCCAGGGTGCCCTCCACCGCCTCGACACGTTCGCGCAGGCCGACCAGGCCGAAGCCGCTGCTGCCCCCGACCGGGGCGGCGGAGCGAACGCCCGGCGGGGAGTTGTGAACCTCCACACGCAGGCGGCCCTGGGCGTCGATGTCGACGCGTACGGTCACGGCGGCTCCCGGGGCATGGCGGCGGACGTTGGTCAGAGCCTCCTGGACCACGCGGTGGACGGAGGTCTCCACCTCCGGTGCGAGCCGGGCGGCCCGGGCGGCGGCGGCGATTTCCAGGCGGGCCTGCGTGCCGTCGCCGGAGAACGCGGAGACGAGCCGGGCGAGTTCGGTGAGGATCTCGCCGGGGCGGGCGCCGTGATGGTCCTCTTCCCGCAGCACCCGCACCAGGCGTCTCATGGAGTCCAGGGTCTCGGATCCGGCGTGGGCGATGGTGTCCAGGATCGGTTCGATCATGTCGGGCGAGGTGCGGTGGATGGCGCGTGCCGCATTGGCCTGCACGATGATCCCGGTGACATGGTGAGCGACGAAGTCGTGCAGGTTGCGGGCGAGTTCGAGGCGTTCGTTGTGCCGTACCGCAGTCATCGCGCGCGCCCGGCGGGCGTCCAGCGTCCGCAGGTAGCACCCGAGACCGGCCGCCCCGCCGACGGCGAACGTCAGCACCAGGGCGATGTTGGGGTCCCAGGTCCACACACACCGCGCCGGAGAGACGATCACGGCCGCGCCGAGCGCTGCCGACAGGGCCAGGGCGGCGGAGGGGCGCTCCACCCGGCGGGCGGTGCGGGCCAGCAGGATCAGCAGGGCGGCACTCTCCAGCAGCCCCCACGTGGCGTTGGCGAGCGGCGTGTGCAGCGCGAACCAGGCGGTCAGGGCCAGGGAGCCGGCGGCTGCCGTCCCAGCACGCCACCGCAGCTCCGGCCGCCGGCCGGGAGCCAGCAGGAGCACGATGGCCAGCGGACCGGAGACCAGCGTGGGGATCCAGCCGTCCAGCCCGCCGTGCGGGTTTGCCGTGGCCACATAGTCGACCAGCCATAGCAGGGTGAGGACCGCGATGACCGACCCGGCGGCGAGTCCGCGGGCCACGCGGGGCAGGGGAGTGTCAGGTTCCACATATCAAGGCTACGGAAGAGCGGCCGGCAGGCAGCTCGGCCGAACGGCCGACGTCCGGTGCCGCAACCGGCCGGAAGGCCGAGGCGGCGGACCGCCGTGCCCCGGGAGGGTCGTGGGCATGGAGATTCCCGGTGTGATGAGGAAGGTCCCGGCGGTGCTCGCCGGGCCGTGCGTCACTTCGCGGGCACGCCGCTGGGCGTCCTGGACGGGGCCCGCCGCAAGGAGACGGTCGTCCTCACTCGCGGTTCTGGCCTGCGGTGCCGTGCTCACCGGATCCGCGGAACCTCGCCGGTGCACCGGCACCGGGCACCAAGTCTTCCGCACAGAAAGGGAGTCGTATGACCAGCCCCATGACCGAGCGGCTCATCAAGGCGCTGCACCTGAGACGGCATCGGCGAGTGGCGGCGCTCTTGCAGCAGGGGGCTTCGCCGTCGACGCCGGCAGCCGACGGGACGACGCCGCTGTACCTGGCCGCGGTGTCGGGGCGGGCGGACCTGGTACGGCTGCTGCTTGAGGCAGGGGCCGCACCCGACGAGGAGAGCAGGGGTGAGCCGGGCAGCGAGGGCCTGCCCCTGTGCGCGGCGGCCTGCCGCGGCGACGCCGGTGCGGTGCGCGAGCTGCTTGCCCACGGTGCCGACCCCAACCTGAGAGAAGACAACGCCACGGGCTCGACCCCCTTGATGTGGGCCATAGAGGGCGCCCACGTCGACATCGTCCGGCTCCTGCTCGCGGCGAACGCCGACCCCGATGCGGGCCACCACGGGCGCACCCCACTCATGCTCGCGGCCGAACAGGGGTCGACGAGGATCGTTCAGGCTCTCGTCTGCCACGGCGCCGACCCCCACCTCACGGATGCGCTGGGCCGCTCCGCACTGCAGACGGCTCGTGAGCGGGGCCACAAGGGCATCGAGACCGAGCTGCACAGGACGGCTGGCTGACTGGGCCGGGTAAAGGACACCGCACGAGCCATTCCCCGGGCCAACCGTCGCGAGGAACCGGCCACCCCATCACGGACCGGGTGACTCCGAGCTGTTCCCCGAGGGAACACGTTGCTTATTCCCTGGGAGAACACGCTGTCCGTTCCTTGGAGGAAGGGCATTGGTACGGCCGGCTTGTTCCGTTTCGGAATGGCCTCCTTGTTCCGAAACGGAACGGCCGGCTTGCTCCGTTTCGGAACAGCCTTCATGCCCCGAAACGGAACGGGCCTTAACGGTGATCGCCGCAGCTTGTCCTTGGCAAGGCTGAGGCACCGGAGGTTGGCGGACAGCACGTAGACGTCGACCACTGCTCACCTACCAATCCGGTGAACCAAGAACCGTGGCAAAGGTTTCTCCCCGTCAACCGACCCACCAGCCGGTGGCCATGCGTCTATGGACCTCCATGACTTCCTCTACCGGCACGAACTCGACCGCCGGCTGTCTCGCCTCTATGGGGACCCCGCAGCCAGCGATGAAGACTGGGTCACCATCCCCCAGGACGCCGAAGCAGCGCGAGCCCTACTGGGCACCGTCAGCCAGCTGACTGGTCACCGGGTCTTCGCCCGGATCGCGCGCTGCGCGCTGACCGCCTACGAGCGGTACGCCAGCCCCCAGACAGCGTCGAGCTACCCCTTGTATCGAGACACCGCCCTCCGCGAAGCGTTCGGAGACGAACTGGAGACGGCCTACCTGGACTGGGCGGCCATCATCCTGGAGGCCGTCCGCTTCCAGATGGGCGACGCCACCTTCGGCTCCTTCCTGCGTTGTGTCGTAGAGGCGGACGAGGCTTACGCCGCCCGCGCCGAGGAGCGTGCGGCAGCCGGCGTTTGAGGGGCGTTCCCCAAAGAGGCCCTCGAGGGGCCACCGCGATCATGCAGGCGTGGGAGAGCAAGCCTCCTCACGCCCGGGAAGGCTCACGAGATCGGTTCCTCCGCGCTCGTGCCCTGACCGTGCCCTCCAGCGCGGTCAACACCGGTCATAAGCGGTCCCGAGAAGCACCCCCCACATCGGCCCACAGGTAGCGTTTCCGCAGGTCAGGCAGTACGCTAGGGTGTCGTGCCCGGTGATTCCCAAGCTCAGAGCGCGGGTTCGATTCCCGTCACCCGCTCCATACGGAAGCCCCAGGTCAGCGGCCTGGGGCTTGTTCGTTGTCTAGACCATTTCGCGACCGCGTGCCATTCGCGTGCCATAACGCACCGATTGCCGCGCCGAATTGGCACCCGCAACTTCTTCCACGGCGACTTGATCGGCCGTCTCCCGAATCGCGAAACGCGATCTGCATGACCTGCGTCACGCACCGCTGGGTGGCCTGCAACGATGCACCCGCGAATGGCTCCGGCATTGCCGCGCTGAGGCAGTGCTGCACCGCCTGCAGTTGAGCGCGTGCCATCGAACGTCGAGCGCCCCCTGCATGCGTGAGGAACTGTGAAAGTCCAGGTGCGCTCTCGGAGAAGGCCGGCGGCGTGCGCCGGGCCGACGAATCGTCAGCCCGGCTCAGCTCCCGTCTACGCCGGTACGGGGTCTCCCAGAATTTCGCGGAGGACCGTACCCGCGGACGGTGAGGCTTCGGCTACCTGCCTCAGCGTCTCGTCCTTGAGGTACCGGTAGCTCTGGGGCGGATGGAAGGTCCCAGCGGCGCGCAGAGCGCTGAGCGGCACCGGCTCCTCGAAGGGCTGCGGCTCTTCGAGAGTCAGTCCGCTGGCCTGGGTGGCACCGCTCATGTACTCGTCGAATTCCCGTCGACTGATGCCTGTTTGGGAACGGTGAGCGCGCCACACATCCTGCGGGGAGCCGACCTTGACCGCCGCGATGCGCGCCAACCCCACCAAGGCCATCGTGGGGGCAGTGGCGTAGAGGACGACGGTGGTACCGGGGGGCGCGGCGACACGCTGTCGGCGCACCTCGACCGTCTTGCTGCCCGCCAGGATCGCGGTGGCGAAGCGGGGGTGTACGGACAGCAGCATCGGGCGGTCCAGATCGTTCACGTCCTTCGGTGTCCCTCTTCGTAGACCGCCTGGAACAGCCGGTTGCTGATCTTCGACAGCGACTGCAGCGAAAACTGTAGTCCCAGGCTTTCGGCCAGTGAGTTCAATCGCCGGAGCGACACTGCCCTCGGAAAGATCTCGGTATCCGAAAACCTCAAGGCCATCGCACGGCCTGAAGCATCGCGGCGAGCGATTGCGCGTACCTGCTCCCGACCATATACGCCCAGGTGTTCGAATTTCGAGTGCAGGGCATCCGGCGCGTCGATCACCACCTCATCCAACTGAGAGCAGCCGATGACCATTTGGCCCTCTTCGTAGGAGGAGCCCTTGCTCACGTACCAGAGCAGGCGTGCCGGGACGCTCTCACCACGGCGCCCGGAGGAACGGTAGTAGACGTGTTCCCTGCTGATCCCCAGTTCATCGGGGCGTGGCAGCAGCGTCGCAGGGGTGTTGAACAGCTCGGTGGACCAGCGGGGTTCGATCGGCACCAGGAAGGACGGCATCAGGGAGTCCATGACCTTTGCCGGCCACCAGGCCCGCTCAACGAAGCCGGCCACCTCGGCCGGCAACCCGGCTTCAAGCGCCGTCTCCTCACGCCCCAGCTCACGGGCCGCCTCGCCGGCCACGGCTGCCACCTCTTGGGCGCTCCCGCAGACGTCGACCAGCAGGGACGCCGGTCCGCCATCGTGCTCGAAGAACCCATCATCACCCGCGGCTGCCCTGGTGGCGGGTGACAGGAAAGCATCAGTGACTCGCACGGCTTGGGCCCCGCACTCCCGCCCGAGACGTTTCAGTGAGAACAGCATCTGCCGCGCGAGCGTCTCTTCCAGGGGGTGCGCCGCGGTCCGCAGCACCGGCACATTCAATGTGCGCCCGTCCATCGCCCATGCGTAGAGCGCGACCGGACGGCCATGACCGTCCCGAAGCAGTTCGCGGTTCCACACGACCGTGTCCGCAGCCAAGGCTTGCAGCCGCTTGGCGAACGCCGAACCTGTGTCGTCTCCTGACTGGTCGAAGAACGCGACGAGTTCGGCCTCTGCCCCGGGCGACACCTTACTGGCGCGGAACTCCGTGCCCATGAGGTCGGCCGGCCGGTACATCTGGGCCTGTCGCAACTCGTCCACATGAAGCGTCACCGACGACGGTGCCACCACCTTGACCCTGGCGACGCTCCAGGCGACATCAGCCAGTTGCAGCAGCAGTGGATCCCGGGTGACAAGAACCTGCAGGCCGGCGCACGAGGTCTCGGCCACGTACTGCAGGCGTGGCAGCAGCTCGGAGTCAGCTGGCAGGTCGTGAACCTCGGACGTCCGAGCCGCCTCCAGCAACTCGTGACATCGTGATGCCGCCGCCTCTGCGTCCGGGGTGACCCGACGCAACCCGTGGGAGGCAGCCCGCTGATGCTTGCGCTCCGCCGTGTCGGCGATGGCCCGCAGGTCGTGCAGAAGTTGCGGCGTGAAGGCGATTTCGATGAGGTCAGCCAACCAGCCGGCGTCAAGGGCCTGCGACTGTGCCGCTTCGCTCACCGGTGACCGCCCCCGCAGATCGGCGAACACGCCGTGGTCCACGGTCACGACCAAGAGCGCTTCGCTTTCCACGTCGGCGAAGAGGTCCGGATGACCGTGGTCGAGCCACCACCCGTCCAGGGTCTCCCCGTCCTGTCCGCGCCCACGCACCTCCCCTTGCGGAACGAAGCCCAGGCTCGTCCACATATCGCTGAGCCCGTAGTCACGACGGCACTTCGCCTTGATCCCCAGTCGATCCGAGTGCCTGCGCCGGATCTCCTCCACCAGCAGCCGTGCCGCGCCCTTCCCCCGGTGTTCCTTCGCGATGCACAGGTGCGCGAGCCGGACATGCGGACTCCGCTTCGGGAGCCCGAAGAGCGCGTACCCGACCACCTCGCCCTCGTCGACTGCGACGAGCAGCCCGCCGTCGCTCGCGTGCTTGCGGTACGCGGGTGGCGTGAGCAACCCGAGCGTCTTGGTGTAGCGGTCGCCCAAGGCCACGGCCGCATCGATTAACTCGGCTTGTGTCTCCGCCACAGGCAGGATCTTGATCGCCATGAGTCCCCCTCCGAATGAACTTGCCACTGGCCAGTTCGGCTCTCGTGTCCGTACATACAGGGAAAGACACGCCAGCCCAAGACCGCCTTCGATCAAGGACGGACGAGAAATGGGTACGGCAAAGGCCGGGCCGACTTCTCGTCGACCCGGCCCAGGCCACCGATCAGCCTCTTTACCGCTCGGCCGACTCGGTCGAGGGGGACGGTCAGCAGTGGACTCCCACCGGTGTCGCTGCGGACCACACGGCAACCGCACAGGAGACCGGCCCGGACGACGCCGCCCGCCGGGCAGAAGCCGTGAACCTACCCCGCTTCAGCGCACTGCCTTGGGCCCCTGAACCATGGCGGTCGGCACAGGGCTTCCGAAGGCCCTGAGCTGCTCCCGTCACGCGAAGCGTCCGCCTCGCCATGTTCCGCCCGGGCAGGCGCTTCGCTGTACGGGCTCGACAAACGCCTGGGTCCTGGCCGAGACACCACGTTCAGTCAAGATCCGCCTCGCCGCCGCACACCCTTCTCCCTCACGCCGCCCGCGGCACCATTCAGGCGGTCGCGCCGTGCAGGAGGATCGCGTTGATGAAGTCCGGGGCTTGGCGGGCGCCCATGTGGCCTTCGAGCGTCAGCTCCCATGCGGTCTCGGCCAGGCCGCAGAATGTCGAGGCCAGCCAGGTGGCCGGCATGTCGTTGCGCAGCAGCCCGGAGCTCTGGCCGCGTTCCACCAGCGAGGCGGTCCGCTTGAAGACCGCCCTGGCCCGCTCGCTGGCCTCGGGCACGCCCAAGACCTCAGGTTCCACGTAGACGAAGTTCCACAGCTGGGCGAACGGCTTGTACTCGGCGACCACTGTGGCCAGCACCTGCTTCATGGGCGCGGTGTCGACTTCGGCCCGGGCCAGAACCCGGTCGCAGTCGTCCAGGATCTTCTCGGCCATCGCCTGCACCAGCAGCTGCCGTGTGGGAAACAAGCGGAGCAAGGTCGCCCGGCTGATGCCCGCGCGCACCGCGATGACCTGCATCGAAGCCCCTCGGTCTTTGGCGAGGACCGCCGTTGCCGACTCCAGTACCTCCGCCGCGGCGGTACGCATAGTCGCGCCACTCTCCATTGCCTCTTTTGAAGCACTGATGCTTCAATGTATCCTCTGAAGTGTCAGTGACATTGTACTGAAGGGGGGTGTCACTGTTGTCCCGCAGCCGGACCAGTTGAGCAATCGCCACGGTGAGGCACCATCTCTCCGCTGAGCGCCCCGCGCCACCGACGCGGATCGTCCGGGCGCCCAGCAGGAGCACCACCAGCCCAGCCCCGGGCACTTCCATGCCATCGGCGCACTGAGCACGGATGCCCGTTTCGGCCACGCCCCATCGGTGACGCGGCGGAGCAAGAGCGGCGCGCGAAGCTCGCGCCACGCGCAGTGCCGACCAGCACGTACATGAGCGTGGGGCCTGTAGCTGCCCGAACGGATCGGGCAGCCCGCTGAAGCCGGCGCCCCTTTCCACCCAGAGCCTGCCGCCGCTCGCGGCTGAGCGTTCGTCGAGACCTCTCGAAGACAGATCACGGATCGGTATCTCAGTCATGACCATGCACCGCCGACGATTCCTGCAGAACGCGGGCCTGAGCCTGCCCGGCCTCGCCGCCCTCACGTCCCTGTCTGCCTGCAAGGTCAGCGCGACCGATGCGAACACGTCAGCCTCGTCCGAGGGTGAACGGGTGATCGTCGTCGGCGCCGGGATCAGCGGCCTTGCCGCAGCCCGCCACCTGGCCGAGCAAGGGAAGGACGTAGTGGTCCTCGAAGCGCGCAACCGGATCGGCGGCCGCATCTGGACCAGCGAGAAGTGGGCCGGTGTGCCGCTCGACCTCGGCGCCTCATGGATCCACGGCATCGACGGCAATCCGATCGCCGCGCTGGCCGCGAAGGCCAAAGCACGGACGGTCGTGACCAACCCCGACAGCTCCACCGACTACCTCGCCGACGGCAGCGAGGTCGACGCTGCCCGGGCGAAGGCGATCGAGGGCTGGCAGAGCAAAATGGAGGACGCTCTGGCCTCGTACCAGGAAGGCGCGGACAAGGACGCGACGGTGCGCAGCGTGGTGGAGCATGCGCTGGACTGGTCCTCGCTGTCGGACGATGACAAGACCCTGATCTCGTTCGGACTGAACGACTACGAGCACGAGTACGCGGGCAGCGTGGGCCAGATGTCGGCCCTGCACTTCGACAGCGGGGCGGATATCAAGGGCAAGGACGTGCTGTTCACCGGCGGCTACCGCCAGATCAGCGATCTGCTCGCGCGGGGGCTGTCCATCCGGACCGGGCACGTCGTCGAACACATCGACTGGGACTCCAGCGGCGTGACGGTCGGCACCAATAAAGGCACGTTCCACGCCGGCCAGGTGGTGGTGACGCTGCCGCTGGGCGTACTGCAGAGCGGCGCGGTCACGTTCGGCTCCAGCCTGCCCGCGTCCAAGCGCATCGCCATCGACAAGCTCGGCATGGGGGTGCTCAACAAGTGCTACCTCCGCTTCCCCAAGGTGTTCTGGCCGGGCACCGACTGGATGACCTACGTGCCGGATGTGGACAAGTACGGCCAGTGGGAACAGTGGATCAACATCAGCCGCCC
The DNA here is from genome assembly GCF_004122755.1 of Streptomyces sp. TM32. NCBI lineage: Bacteria > Bacillati > Actinomycetota > Actinomycetes > Kitasatosporales > Streptomycetaceae > Streptomyces > Streptomyces sp. TM32. The sequence continues at coordinate 7,224 of NZ_SDIG01000139.1, read as the reverse complement.
CACCGGCCAGCCGGTACTGCTCGGCTTCAACGCCGCCGATTTCGGCCGCACGATCGAAGGCTGGAGCGACACCCAGATCGTCAACAGCGCCATGGGAACGCTGAGAACCATCTTCGGCAGTGGCATCCCTGGCCCTGTCGGCTACCAGATCACCCGCTGGGCGTCCGACCCGTACGCGCAAGGCTCGTACTCGTTCAACAAGATCAACTCCACACCGGCCATGCGCGACCATCTCGCCGCCAGCGTGGACGACCGTGTGCACTTCGCCGGCGAGGCGACGCACCGCAACTCCTACCAAACCGTCCACGGCGCCTACCTGTCGGGAATCCGCGCCGCCAAGGAAATCGCGGACTGAAAGAGTCGGCCTTGGCGGCGTCCCCGCCTTCCACATCCTTCAATGGCCGGCCCGGGCCTCCCAGACGCGACGCCGACCCGAGGCTCTGCGAAATCGACCGAGAGTTGCAGACACTCCTCGCCACCCGGACCGACGCCTGCCCCACCTGCCACCGCGACATCTCCACACCCACACCACCTGACCAAGCACTGTTCAGTGCTTGCGTGAACAAGCGAACCAAGGGTCGGTCTCCGGCGCACTCAGCGCGGGTCCCGACCCGACGGGAGGAACAACACCGTGGGCATCATCAGCTGGATCATCCTCGGCCTGCTCGCCGGAGCCATCGCCAAGATGCTGCTGCCCGGCCGTAACCCGGGCGGCCTGCTCGGCACCACTCTCATCGGCGTCGCCGGCGCCTTCGTCGGCGGCTTGCTCTCCGCCCGCTTCCTCGACCGCCCGGTGGAGGAGGACTTCTTCGACCTCTACACCTGGGGCGCCGCGATCGCCGGTTCCCTGGTGCTGCTCATCGGCTATCGCAGCTTGGCCGGCAACTCCAGCGAATGACCCGCCATTGCCGTAAAGCTCGCCGAAGACCATCGTCGTCCCGGCAGGAGTTCCACATCTGGCCGAGGCTCTGGCAGGGCACGTCGTTGTCGTGGATCCAGGCTTGCGACAACTGCGCTCAGTCTCGGCGCCTCCGTGCTCAGCAGAACATTGCCGCCCTGGACGGCGACAAACCGATGGTTCGTCCCTTCGCCCCCTGTCAGTTCCGCGCCACCGGCAGGCCGCCGCTGAGCCAGCGCATCCTCGCAGCGCCTTCAACCGCTCGACGAGGACGGCAGCCCCGCTCATCGCCCTCACCCGGCCGAGCAGGTCAACGACCGCCTCGGGGGAGTTCTGACCTAGCCGCCCCGCCCGCCGCAACGCCCCGCGTCCCAACCGCTCGACCCGCTGGGAGCCAGCATGACCGCAGAGCCCTTCGGAGCCCCGTCACCCTCGCCCTTCGAGGCGCTGTCCCCGGACGATCCCCGCGAGATCGGCGGCTACCGCGTCTGCGCGCGGCTCGGCGCGGGCGGCATGGGCCGCGTCTACCTGGCCTATACCGCTGGCGGGCGCCCGGTGGCACTCAAGGTGGTCCGGCCCGAACTCGCCGAGGATCCCGGGTTCCAGCACCGCTTCGCCCAGGAGGTCGCCAGCGCCCGGCGAATCCACGGCCTCTACACCGCCCAGGTGGTCGACGCGGGCACCGACGCCACCAGCCCCTGGCTCGCCACCACCTTCGTGCCCGGCCCCTCCCTCCAGCAGGTCGTCCACCGTCACGGCCCGCTGCCCGAACGGACTCTCCTGCTGCTCGTCGCCGGTATCGCCGAGGCCCTTCAGGTGATCCACGCCGCGGGTGTCGTCCACCGCGACCTCAAGCCCGGAAACGTCCTTGTCGCCGCCGACGGCCCCCGGGTCATCGACTTCGGCATCGCCCGCGCCGCCGACGCCAGTCCGCTCACCGGCACCGGCCTGCGCATCGGCTCGCCGGGATTCATGGCTCCCGAACAGGCCCTCGGGCTACCTGCCACCCCGCCCACCGACGTCTTCGCCCTGGGCTCTTCGATCGCCTACATGGGCTCCGGCGCGTCCCCCTTCGGCGACGGGCCCGAGTCCGTCTCCCTCTACCGAGCGATACACGAAGAGCCTGACCTCTCCCACCTTCCGCACGGACTGCACGAGTTGGTCCGGCTCTGCCTGGCCAAGAACCCCGAGGACCGGCCGGACACGGCCTGGCTGATCGAGGCCGCCCGCCGCCACCCCGCAACTGGCGGCGAACTCCGCTTCTTCGACGGCTGGTTGCCCCAGCAGGTCAGCAACGATATCCACCGCCACACCGACCTGCCGACCACAGTTCCCCCGCCCGCGACCCTCCTCGACCCGGCCCGGTTCGCGGCCGATGCCCCGGCCGCACCCGCCCTTCCCGCCTCGGCGCCCAGCCAACCGCAGCCGACACCCGCCAGACACAGAGACGCGACCACCGCACGCCGAGGCGCCCGCACCGCGCTCCTGACGACCGCTGCCCTCCTCGTCAGTGCCGCAACGACCTTTGCCCTGCTCAATTCCGATTACTTCGACGACCCCGGCGGCCAGAACGTCTCCGCCACCGGCAGCCTCACCCCGACCGCCGCCCCTGCCCACTCCTCCAAGGGGCGCGCCCTCGGCTCGTCCCACAAGCCCGTGAAGTGAGCCAAGGCCCCGACGTGACCGACCGCCGACACCGCGACGCCCCCGGCCGCCGCCCCGACCGCACCGGCCGGATCACCCCCCGCGCCCACTGGCTCCTGCTGAGCGTGCTCGCGGTGACCCTGTCGGCGGCCCTCCTGCTCCAGGGCTACACCCAGCACATGTTCGGGATCACCTCGGACGCCGTGACCGGCGCCCGGGGACGGCACGGGACGGTGCCCCGTCAGGTGACCCACGGCGGCCCCGTGATCGCGGACGCCGCCACCTCCGCGCACACCGCCCGGGTCGCGGACCGCACCCTCGCGCTCACCTTCGACGACGGACCCGACCCCGTCTGGACGCCGCGCATCCTGGACGCGCTGCGCCGCAACCATGTGCACGCGACGTTCTTCGTCGTCGGAACCCAGGTCGTGGCCCACCCGGAGCTGGTCCGCCGGATCGTCGCCGAGGGCCACCAGATCGGCATCCACACCTTCACCCATCCCGACCTGGCCCGCCTCGCCCCCTGGCAGCGTTCCCTGGAGCTGCGGGAGACGCAGCTGGCGGTGGCCGGCGCCGCCGGGGTCACCACCGCACTGCTCAGGCCGCCGTACTCCGCGCGGAACGACGCACTGGACGACGCCGACTGGTCCGTCCTCAAGCAGGCGGACAGGGCCGGCTATGTCACGGCGCTCACCACACAGGACGCCGAGGACTGGCAGCGTCCCGGTGCGGACCGCATCGTCGCCCGTGCCACCCCCCACGGCCACGCCGGGCAGCTCGTGCTGATGCACGACGGCGGTGGTGACCGGTCACAGACCGTCGCCGCGCTGAACACCCTGATCCCACGGCTCAAGATGCACGGCTTCCGGTTCGCGACGGTCGGCGCCTCGGTCGGCATGGCCGAGCCGGTCCGGTACGCCGGGCTCGGCGACCATCTGCAAGGCCTGGCCCTCATCGAGCTGCTCCGGGCCGGCGACCGGACCGTGTGGCTGCTCGGCGTGCTGCTGTGGGTGGCCGGAGCGATCAGCGTGCTGCGCGCGGCGGTGTTGGTGATCGCGGCCCGCCGGCACCGGCGGCTGCGGACGGCGGGCCGCGGCCGGTCCTGGGGGCCGCCGGTGACCGAACCGGTCAGCGTCATCGTCCCCGCGTACAACGAGAGCGCCGGGATCGAGGCGGCCGTGCGCTCACTGCTCGCCTCGGACCACCCGGTGGAGATCATCGTGGTGGACGACGGTTCCACCGACGGCACCGCCGACCTGGTGGAGTCGCTCCACCTGCCGGGGGTGCGGGTGATCCGGCAGCGGAACGCGGGCAAGCCCGCCGCGCTCAACACGGGACTCGCCGTCGCCTCCTGCGAGCTGGTGGTCATGGTCGACGGCGACACGGTCTTCGCCCCCGACACCGTCCGCACGCTCGTGCAGCCCTTCGCCGACCCCGGGGTGGGCGCCGTCTCGGGCAACGCCAAAGTCGTCAACCGCGGTGGCCTGCTGGGCCGTTGGCAGCACATCGAGTACGTGGTCAGCTTCAACCTCGACCGCCGCCTGTTCGACCTCGCCGAGTGCATGCCGACCGTCCCGGGGGCGGTCGGCGCGTTCCGCCGCCGGGCGCTGTTCGCCCTCGGCGGCGTCAGCGACGTCACCCTCGCCGAGGACACCGACCTCACCATGGCGCTGTGTCGCGCCGGCTGGCGTGTGGTCTACGAGGAGGGCGCGGTGGCCTGGACGGAGGCGCCCGCGTCACTGAGCGCCCTGTGGCGGCAGCGGTACCGCTGGTGCTACGGCACGCTCCAGGCGATGTGGAAGCACCGCGGCGCTCTGGTGCAGCGCGGCGCCGCCGGAAAACTGGGCCGACGCGGCCTGGTCTACCTCCTCCTCTTCCAGGTACTGCTGCCGCTGCTCGCACCCGTCGTGGACGTCTTCGCCCTCTACGGGCTGCTCTTCCTCGACCCGGTCCGGATCATCGGGCTCTGGCTGGCCTTCCTGCTGCTGCAACTCCTGGTGGGCCGGTACGCGTTCCGCCTGGACGGGGAGCGGCCCGGCCCGCTGTGGAGCCTGCCCTTGCAGCAGTTCGTCTACCGGCAGCTGATGTACCTGGTGGTGATCCAGTCCGTCTTCACCGCCGTCGCGGGCTCCCGCCTGAGATGGCAGCGCATGGAGCGGTACGGCAGCCTCCGGGCGGCGGTGGGCCCGGAAGCGCCCGGCAGCGTCCTGCCTCCGCCGGCTCCCGGCTCCGCACACTCGGCGCCGTACGACCGTGTGCCGCGGCAGGCGCCGTACGACCGTCGGCCGCAGCAGGCGCCGTACGACCCCTTCCACCAACTGGCACCGTACGACGGCCTTCCGCAGCCCCCGCCCCACAACGGTCACCGGCAGCCGCCGCCCCACCACGGTTACCGGTAGCACCGCACCGCACGACACCGCAGACCCACCAAGTAGCACCGAGTTACACCGAGTTGTACCGAGAGGACAGTGATCCGAGCCCATGAGCGGACACCGACGCCGACCGTCGCAGCAGTCCCACGGCGACAGGCTTGTCGAGGGCGTCCGCACCATCGGCACGCGTGCCGCACGGAACCTGCCCTTCGGACCGGGCACGTCAGGCCGTGCGCGGAGACCGGAGCCGGAGCAGCGACAGGGGAGACGGTGGATCGACTACCCGCGCCGGGGCAGGACGGGCCCGCGCCGCTGGCTGCCGTCGGTACGCCAACTGCTGGCGGTCTTCCTGCTCTTCTTCGGCTGTACGACAGCGGCCGTGGGCTATGCCTACGCCACGGTCACCATCCCCGACCCCAACCCCAGGACGCTGCTCCAGAACAACGTCTACTACTGGTCGGACGGCAAGGTCCTGGCCACCGACGGCAGCGTCAACCGGCAGAACATTCCGGTCTCGCAGGTCCCCGCCGACGTGCGGTGGGACTTCATCGCCGCGGAGAACGCCTCCTTCTACACCGACCCGGGCATCGATCCGCAGGGCATCCTCCGCGCCGTCTTCCACATGGCCGAGGGCGGCTCCGTGCAGTCCGGGTCGACGATCACCCAGCAGTTCGTCAAGAACACCTACCTCGACCAGTCGCAGACGGTCTCGCGGAAGCTCAAGGAACTGCTGATCTCCACCAAGATCGGTGCCGCGATGGGCAAGCAGCAGATCCTCCAGGGGTATCTGAACAGCTGCTTCTTCGGCCGGCAGGCCAACGGCATCCAGGCCGCGGCGCGCATGTACTACGGCGTTCCGGTGCAGAAGCTCAACGCGAGCCAGGGAGCCTTCCTCGCCGCGGCGGTCAACGAGCCGAGCCTCTTCCAGCACGCGGACTCCGACCCCACGGCCAAGGCGAAGGCAAAGGCCCGCTGGTCCTGGGTGCTCGACCGGATGGTGAAGATCGGCAAGCTGACGCCGGGTCAGCGCGCACGGTACGCGGCCGAAGGGTTCCCGACACCCAGGAAGTGGACCCTCGGTTCGGGACTCCCGGGTCAGACCGGCTACCTGGTCCAGCTCGCCCGGTCGTACGCCCAGGCACATGACCCGAGCATCACCGACGGCAGCCTGAGCAGGGGCGGCTACCAGATACACACCACCTTCGACAGGAAACGGACCGCGGCACTGGCCAGGGCCGTCGCCAAGGTCCGTGCGCAACGCCTCGACCCCGCCCACCGGTCGGTCGACCGGAACGTGCAGGTCGGAGCGTCCTCGGTCGATCCCAGGACCGGCAGGATCCTCGCCGTCTACGGCGGCTCCGGCTTCGGCCACGGCCACTACTCGGACAACGCCGACACCACCGGCGTCCCGGTGGGCTCGACGTTCAAGCCCATCGTCCTCGCCGCCGCGCTCCAGCACCGCGCCGTACTGAAACCCGGCGACCCCCCGGCGCCGATCACCCCGGCCAGCAAGTTCAACGGTGACGACGGCATCAAGATCAAGGACCAGCAGGGCACCTACGTCACCGACGACAAGGATCCCACCGGCCTCCTCCACCAGCACAACGACACCCGCCGGCGCTGGGGCTACATCACCCTGCGCAAGGCGATGGAGCAGTCGGTCAACACGCCGTACGTGCAACTGGGGGAGGACGTCGGCCACCCGAACGTGGTGAGCACGGCGCGGGCCCTCGGCCTGCGCCCCGACAGCCTGGCCGCCCCCAGCGCCGGCTTCTACATCGGTACCTCGACACCGAGCGCCATCCGCATGGCAGGCGCCTACGGGACCTTCGCCGCCTCCGGTATGCGGGCCACCCCCTACTCGGTGACCAAGGTGACCCACAACGGCTCCGCCCTCCCCGGCTTCACCGCCCCCGCCCCCGTACGGGCGCTGCAGAGCGCCATCGCCGACAACGTGACCGACGTCCTCCGGGGCGTCATAGCCAAGGGCACCGGCACCAAGGCCCAGGCCCTCGGCAGGACGGCCGCGGGCAAGACCGGAACCACCGACGACTACCACTCGGCCTGGTTCGTCGGCTACACCCGCCAACTGTCCACTTCTGTGGTCCTCTTCCGCGAGGACCCGGCCCACCCCCAGCTGCAGTCCCTGGTGGGCGTCGGCGGCCTGCAGAAGGTGTTCGGCGGCGACATCCCCACCGACATCTGGACCCGGTACATGACCGACGCCCTCACCGGCCTCCCCGACACCCCCTTCAGACCGGAGGTGTGACAGCGCTCGACGCCCGAGGCCGCCCAGCTACCGCCGGTGGC
>NZ_SDIG01000138.1:0-18515 GCF_004122755.1 Streptomyces sp. TM32 | reverse complement strand
TCGACCCAGGTGCCGCCCGCGTTGCGGATGTCGGTCCGCAGGCTCGGCCAGGAGGTCAGGGTGCGGCCGCGCACCACCCAACAGGCGGTGGACGAGCGTGATCCCGTGCGGAAGAGGCCCCGGGGCCGGCCTGCGTGCGCACATATACCGCCGACGGGTGGGCAGTTGAGGCTGTCCGCCCGTTTTTCGGCGGCCTTGTCGGCTGGAATGAAGAGAAAGAGCCGGGGCGTGCAACGGCGGACGGGGTCGGTTAAGTAGTCCTTAGCCTATTTACCTATCGAGCCTTTGTTGCGCCAATTTCACCTGTCGTCTCCTTCACTCCTTGGCTTCAATAAAACACGCGAGATTGACCCCGCTCTGTATGCGGCGCCGCGTCGATTCACACGGGACGCCCCGTCCCAGGTGCCGGCCCAAGGGGTTTGGACCTGCCCTCCCCCTCATGGGGAACTCCCTTGCGTTGCGGACCGGCCAGCCACTGCCTGCTCTGCCCACCCCCGGTGGAGCGGCACATTCGAAGGAGAAAGATCATGGCAACCATCACCTCGCTGGTGGACACCACGACCACCACCAACCAGGGAAAGCCCGGGGACACGGTCCAGATCAACGGAACCGGTCTGTCCACCACCACGAAGGTGAACTTCGGTGCGGTGGCGATCACTCCGGCAAGTGTCACCGCCACCCTGGTCACCTTCGTGGTGCCCAGTACGGCGCCGTGTTCCGGTCAGGTGTCCGTCAGCGTCACCAGCAGTGCCGGTGCCACCAGCAACGCGCTGCCGTTCTTCGTCATCGCCACGCCGACCACCACGGGGCTGAGCGTCACCTGCGTATCGGCCGCCACGGGCGGCCCGGTGACCTTGTTCGGCACCAACTTCCTCTCCGGAACACAGGTCGGGCTGGGCACCGTCGGCAACGTGCCGGTCACCCCGACCCAGTCGAACCAGGTCACCTTCACCGCGCCGACCAACCCGGGCCAGGTCGGTACGGTGTCGACCCAGCCGGTGACCATCACCACCGCCGGCGGCACCAGCGCCTCGGGCACCACCCTGATCGACTACTACCTCGCGCCGACCATCACCTCGGTGCTTCCGATCTCGGGTACGGAGGGGGATGTCATCACCGTCAACGGAACCGGCTTCGTCGGCGTCGACACCGCCACGTTCACCGACAGCACCGCAGCCACCGTCACCGTGGTCCCCACCCCCGTGAATGAGACCCAGCTCTCCGTCACGGTGCCCGCCGGGCTCGCCACCGGCGCCGGGACCATCACGGTCCACACCTGCGGCGGCAACTCCAACGCCCAGCCCTTCTCCATCACCTGACCGTCGGGACGAATGGCACCGATTCCACGACGACCACGTCGCCGCCCGTCCGCAGTGCGTGACGCGGACGGGCGGCGGCGATACCTCCGCCCCGGCCGACGACCGTGGGCCACGGCGCGACCGCCCCGGGCGGCACGAGAAGGAGAAGAGCACATGGCTCCCATAGTGACCGGCATCAGCCCCAACCAAGGTGCTCCTGAAGGCAATACCGGTGTCACCATCACCGGCTCCGGCTTCACCGGGGCCACGCTGGTCAGGTTCGGCTCCACTCCCACCAACTTCGTCCTCGTCAGCGATACGCAGATCACGGCCAGGACGCCCCCTGGGAGCGGCACGGTCATGGTCACGGTCACGGCACCGACCGGGACCAGTACCCAGAACGTGCTCTTCACGTACACCACCGTCGCCGCCCCCGTACTCACCACCCTCAGTCCCGCTTCGGGCCCCACTTCGGGCGGCACTGTCGTCACGCTCTCCGGCATCAATCTTGCCGGCGTGCTCTCGGTGAAATTCGGGGTCAACTCGGCGACTATGTTGAGTAATACTGCTTCGCAGGTGGTGGTGGTTGCGCCTGCGGGGGTGTTGTCGTCCGTCGCGGTGACGGTGACTACGGTGGGTGGTACGAGTAATGCTCTTGTTTACACGTATGTTGCTGCTGCTGTTCCGGTCATCAGTGGTCTGAGTCCAAGTTCGGGTCCGGTCTCGGGTGGAAATCTCGTCACCGTCACCGGCAGCAATCTGTCCGGCGTGCTCTCGGTGAAATTCGGGGTCAACTCGGCGACGGTGTTGAGCAATACCGCTTCTCAGGTGGTGGTGGTTGCGCCTGCGGGGTCACCGTCGTCCGTCGCGGTGACGGTGACTACGGTGGGCGGTACCAGCAATGCTCTTGTTTACACGTATGTTGCTGCTGCTGTTCCGGTCATCAGTGGTCTGAGTCCAAGTTCGGGTCCGGTCTCGGGTGGAAATCTCGTCACCGTCACCGGCAGCAATCTGTCCGGCGTGCTCTCGGTGAAATTCGGGGTCAACTCGGCGACGGTGTTGAGCAATACCGCTTCTCAGGTGGTGGTGGTTGCGCCTGCGGGATCGCCGTCGTCCGTCGCGGTGACGGTGACTACGGTGGGCGGTACCAGCAATGCTCTTGTTTACACGTATGTTGCTGCTGCTGTTCCGGTCATCAGTGGTCTGAGTCCAAGTTCGGGTCCGGTCCAGGGCGGTAATCTCGTCACCGTCACCGGCAGCAATCTCTCCGGAGCGATCTCGGTGAAATTCGGAAACAACCCGGCGACCGTGCTCAGCAACACCGCTACGCAAGTCGTCGTCACTGCGCCCGCCGGGCCGCCGTCCGCCACCACGGTCACGGTCACCACCGCCGGCGGCACCAGCAATCCTCTGCCGTACTTCTACGTCGCCGCGCCCACCGTCAATGATCTGTCCGCGCACTTCGGCCCGGCCACCGGCGGCAACACCGTCGCCGTCTTCGGCAGCAATCTGACCCTGGCCAGCGCGGTGAGCTTCGGGGGGAATCCGGCCACTGCCGTCCTTGTGATCTCCGACAGCCAGCTGACGGCCACCGCTCCGGCCGGTGCGGGCACGGTCGTCGTCACCGTCACCACACCGGGCGGGACCAGCACGGCGGCCACCGGGAATCCGTACTACACGTATCTCGCGGCGCCCGTCCTGAGCAGCCTGACCCCCTCCCACGGCCCCGATCTCGGGGGCGACGCGATCGTGCTGGGCGGCAGCAACCTCACCTACACCGACGCGGTGACCTTCGGCGGCGTTTCGGCCTCGTTCGCGGCGGTCTCCGACACCCAGGTCGTCGCGACCTCCCCGGGCGGCGCGCCCGGCACGGTGAACGTCGTGGCACACACCCCGGCCGGGGACAGCAATGTCCTGCCGTATGTCTACGACCCGTCCTGAGTCCGCCGAGGTGAGACGTCCGGCGTCGGCGGCAGGGCCGGGCGGTCGGTCAGCAGGCGGGCGAAACCGGCGGCAGGGCACCGCAGTTGGTCGGGATGTTGCCGACGACGGCGCTGCCGGTCAGGGCCACCGTCCCGGCGTTGGTGAAGAGGCCGCCGCCGGCGACGCTCGCGGTGTTCCCGCTGACGGTGCTGCCGGTGAGGGTCAGGGCACCGTCGGTGTAGATGCCGCCGCCGTAGGACGCCTTGCTGCCGCTGACCGTGCTGCTGGTGAGGGTCACCGAGCCGCCGAGGTTGGCGATGCCCCCTCCCACACCGAGGCCGGCGTCACCGCCGCTGACGGTCACGGTGGTCATGCTGAGCCGGCCGTTGGCACCCGGGACCTGTGACGGGCCGTCCACCTCGAAGACCCGGAACGCCGGCGCGCCCGGGGCTCGGGTGATCTGCGTGAGAAAGCCGGTCAGGGAGATCGGGGTGGTGATGTTCGGCAGCCCCGCCGGGCCTCCGGCTCCGCCCGAACTGTGGGCGCTGGTCAGGGTGTACGTACACAGGGCAGCGAGGGTCAGGCTGCCGCCTCCGGCAGCGTTGGCCGTGTTGATCGCGTCGGCCAGCGCCGATTCACCGCACGGCACCTGGATCGGGAGCGCAGCAGCATGGGCGGTGGGAGTGGCAACCAAGGCCAGCGGAAGCACAGCTGCCGCCAGCAGCGATCGCACAAGGTGGTTGGCTCGCAAGACGTCCTCCTCGGAGACGTGGTGGAGCCACCCACCAGCCGACACCCGTGTCGGCGCCGGCCGGCGGAAACCCTCCGCCGGGCGACGCCGTGCTCAGGGAAGCCGGGCCCGTTCACCCGTGGGCCGGCCGCCGCCGCTGACCAGCGGAGGGAGGGGCGGCCCACCTGGTAGGAGCACCAGTAACCCATCCGAGGGAGCCGGGCACAAGGGAGTCGACGGCCCTTCACCTTTTCAGCCGAGCGCGGCACATGGCCGCTACGGACCGAGCACCACGGCCGACTCCGGAGGCAGCCGCAGCACCCCGTCCGGCCCGGGGAGCCGGGCCGTGGGCCAGCCGGCCAGGGCCTGGAGCCGGGTCCCGCCCCGCGCCGCGTCGTCGAGGGGGACGGCGGCCGTGGCGTCCCGCGCGAGATTGACCGCTACCTGGAGCGGGCCGCGCCGCAGCAGCAGCCAGCGGGCCTGTTCGTCGAAGCGGACGGCGGTGTGGCGCGGATCCGGATCGGTCAGCGGGGGCAGCTCATGGCGCAGCGCCAGCAGCGTGCGGTGCCAGGCCAGCAGCGCGGAATGCGGCTTCCGGGCCGGCTGGGACCAGTCCAGGACGCAGCGGTCGCGGGTCGCCGGGTCCTGCGGATCGGGCCAGTCCCCGGCCTCTCCGGCCCAATCGTGTGCCGCGAACTCGCGCCGCCGCCCGGCCCGTACCGCCTCCGCCAGCTCCGGATCCGGATGTGAGGTGAAGTACTGCCACGGGGTGGTGGCCCCCCACTCCTCGCCCATGAACAGCATCGGCGTGAACGGTGAGCACAGCACGAGGGTGGCGGCGCAGGCGAGCAGGCCGGGGGAGAGCCCGGCGGCCAGCCGGTCGCCGAGTGCGCGATTGCCGACCTGATCGTGCGTCTGGGCGTAGGCCAGCAGGCGGTACGCGGGCGTCACCCGCAGGTCCAGGGGCGCGCCGTGCGCCCGGCCGCGGAAGCCGGAGTACGTCCCGTCGTGGAAGAAGCCACCGGTCAGCGTCTTGGCGAGGGCGGCGAGCGGGGCGCGCGCGAAGTCGGCGTAGTAGGCCTGGGATTCGCCGGTGAGCGCGGTGTGCAGGCTGTGGTGGAAGTCGTCGTTCCACTGGGCGTGCAGACCGTGCCCGCCCCGCTCCCGCGGCGCGGTGGTGCCCGGATCGTTGAGATCGGACTCGGCGACCAGGAACAGCGGGCGCCCCAGCTGCCCGGCCAGCGCGTCGACGGCGGTGGACAGTTCGGCCAGGAAGTGCGGGGTGCTGTCGTCGTGCAGCGCATGGATGGCGTCCAGCCGCAGGCCGTCGAGCCGGAAGTCCCGCAGCCAGGAGAGCGCGCTGCCCAGGAAGTAGCCGCGCACCTCGGCCGCACCGGGGGCGTCGAGATTGACCGCCGCGCCCCAGGGGGTGTGGTGGGTGTCGGTGAAGTACGGCCCGAAGGCCGGGAGAGGGTTCCCGGACGGGCCGAGGTGGTTGTGCACCACATCGAGCAGCACCCCCAGCCCGTGGCCGTGCGCGGCGTCCACGAACTGCTTGAGCCCGTCCGGCCCGCCGTAGGGCTCGTGCACCGCCCAGGGCGCGACCCCGTCGTACCCCCAGCCGTGGTGGCCGGGGAAGGGGCAGACCGGCATCAGGGAGACATGGGTGATGCCCAGGTCGGCGAGGTGGCGCAGCCGTTCGGCGGCGGCGCGGAAGGTGCCCTCGGGGGTGAAGGTGCCCAGGTGCAGCTCGTAGAGCACCGCGCCGGGCAGCGGGCGGCCGGGCCAGGGGTGCCGCCACCGGAACCGGTCGTGCTCGACGACGGCACCCGGCCCGCCGGGGCCGTCCGGCAGCCGGACGGCCCGCGGATCGGGGAGCGGTGGCCCGTCGTCGAGCCGGAAGGCGTAGCGGTCGCCGTCGCGGGCCGGGGCCTCGGTGCGCCACCACCCCGCACGGCCGGGGTCGCGCTCCAGCCCGATCGCCGGCTCCCCGGCCCGGTCCCCCGCCCACTGGAGAGCGACCCGCCCGGCCCTCGGTGCCCACACCTCGAACAGCACGGCCGTCCTCCTTCGTTCGCGGTCCCGACGAAGAAAGCATGCCCGCGCGCGGCCCGGCAGCCCCGCGCGGCGACACGGGTCCCTCGTCGGCCATCTCTCGGACCGTCGCGGCGAACCCGCCCGCCCACCTGCACCGTCCTCGCGGCAACACCGCCTGGACAGCGGCTCGCGGTGGCCCGAGAATCGCGGTATGACTTCGCTCGAGTTCCCTGCGCGCCCGACACGCCTGTCGGATGCCGACCGGGAACGCGCTCTTGATCTGCTGCGCGACGGCGCGGCGCAGGGACGGCTGTCCCAGGACACCTTTCTGCGGCGACTGGAACTCGTCCTCACCGCCCAGCAGCAGTCCGAACTCGATGTGGTCACCGCCGACTTGGCCGACCGCGGCAAGGTCCAGGGCACCGTCCTGCGGATGGTGGGCCGGGCCTCGGCGTTCCACCTCCGGGTGCGCCGCGCCTGGCGCAGGGAGCGGCTGCCGAAGCTTCTGCTGCCCGAGCCGGGCCCGCTCCCGCTGCTCATCGGGCGGGCGCCCGGTGTGGGCCTGCGCCTCAACCACGACACGGTCTCCCGTGCCCACGCCGAACTCCGCAGCGCCGGCAAGGGCTGGGTGCTGCGCGACCTCGGCTCCACCAACGGGACCTGCGTCAACGGGCGGCGCGTGGTGGGCGAGGTGCCGGTCGGCCCCGGCGATCACATCACGTTCGGCCAGGTGGACTACGTCCTGACGGAGCGGTGAGCCGATGAGCGGTGAGTGGTGCCGCGCCCGCGCCGCCGCGCTCCCACCGCGTCACCTCACCCGGCCCCGGCCCCGCCCTGCCGCACCGGCCGGTCGCCCGACGGGTACGACATCCACACCCCTTCACCGTGCGTCAGCCCGGGCAACCTCCCCTGGATCTCCTGGACGTGACGGGCCGGGAGCACGCCGCTGACCAGCCAGGAGTGCACTCCGCCGGAGGTCTCGGCGAGCTCGGCGCCGCGTGCCGCGAGCCGGGCGGTCACCGCGGCCAGCGCGGTGAGCGGGACCTCGGCCTCGAACGCGTGGTACGGCTCGTAGACCCGGGTGCCGGCCCGCTCCAGCGCCCGCCGCAGCACCGGGGCGGTGGCCGTACGGAAGTCCCCGGCGGTGCTGACCGGGCCGATGAAGCCGGAACGGATCAGCACCACCCGGCAGTCCGTCACCGCCAGCCCCTGCGGTCCGCATCGCAGGGTCGCCAGGGCGGTCTCCTCGATGGCCTGGTGGAAGCCGTGCGGCAGCGCGCCCAGTTCGGTCTCGTAGGTGAAGACCGGTCCCGAGCCGCGGGCGCCCGGCTCCACCCGGAGCCCGACCGTGGCCCAGGGCCCGGTGTGGCCGAATCGGGCGATCTCCTGGCACGCCTCGCCGACCCCGGACGGCCGCTCCACGCACACCACCCGGCTCGGCGTGAACTCGGCCTCGATGCCGTACTCCTGGTGCAGGGTGGCCGCGAGGATCTCCTTCTGCACCTCGCCGTGCAGCAGTACCGAGGTCGCCCCGTCCGGCGCGGGGCGCACCTGGAGCAGCGGGTCCTGGTCGGCGAGGGTCAGCAGCGCGCCGCGCAGTGCGGCGGCGTGGGCCGGGCGGCAGGCCCGGACGAGGGTTTCGAGGGTCGGGGAGCCGAACAGCGCCGGCCCGGCCGCGGTGTCGTCGGCCGGGCCGAGCCGGTCGCCGGTCCGGATGCCCGGCAGCCCGCGGAGCACCGCGATGTTGCCCGCGGTGAGCGGCCCGATGTCCCCGGGCGGCCGGCCGATGACCTCCAGCGAGGTGATCCGGCCGGTCACGGACGTGGCCGCCCCGTCCGCCCCGGTCCGGTGCAGCGTGATCTGCTGCCGCGGCCGCAACGCGCCGTCGTAGAGCCGGACATGGGCCGTCCGCTCGCCGTGCGGCGGCTGGTGGACGGCGAAGACCGTGCCCCGCGGCTCGGTGCCCGTCCCGGCCGGCGCCGGCGGGATCAGCCGGACGATTCCCTCGACGAGCGCCCCGACGCCCTGGCCGCCGAGCGCGGAGCCGAAGTACACCGGATGCAGCGAGCCGTCGGCGGTCCGGGCGGCCAGTGCCGCGCGGAGCCGGTCCGCGGTCAGCGGCGGCTCGCTGCCCCGCGCCGGGCCGCCGTCCTGGTCGCGCCCTCCGGGTGCCGCGCCGACCAGCTGCGCCAGGACCGACTCGTCGGCCTCGGCCACCGTTTCGGCGATCCGCTCACGGATCCGCGGGTCCTCCAGGTCGTACGGCACCGAGCCGGCCCGTGCGGTGCCGAGCCCGGTCACGGAGGTCATCGGGACGGGCACCGGTGCCAGCAGCCGGCGGATGTCCGCGAGCAGCGCCTCGCCCCGGGCACCGGTCCGGTCGATCTTGTTGACGAACAGCAGGGTGGGCAGCCGCAGCCGCCGCAGCGTCTTCATCAGCACGCGGGTGCGGGCCTGGACGCCCTCCACCGCGGACAGCAGCAGCACGGCGCCGTCGAGGACCCCCAGGGCGCGTTCGACCTCGGCGATGAAATCGGCATGGCCGGGGGTGTCGATGAGGTTGATCCGGACCCCGCCGACGGTGAAGGAGGCGACGGCCGAGCGGATGGTGATGCCGCGCAGGCGCTCCAGCTCGCCGGTGTCCGTACAGGTGTCACCGGCGTCGACGCTGCCGAGCCGGTCGAGGGCACCGGTGTCGAACAGCAGCCGCTCGGTGAGGCTGGTCTTACCCGCGTCGACGTGGGCGAGAATCCCGATGTTCAGGGTGTGCGAAGGAAGCATGGAAGGTGGAGTCCTCAAGAACTGTCGTCCGGTCGGGGCGATGAGTGGTTCCGAGGAATCGGCGCATTCCGTGCTCCTTGCTCAGGGAAAATCGGTCGTACGGGGACATGCTGCCAGCCGTGCGGCAGCCCGCAACCGAATTTCCCGGCGGCGGGGCGGAGGGCGGCCACGCCCCCGAGGCCCCCACCTGACGATGAGTCATTCCCGCACGAACAGCGCCACCGGCGACTCGTCCAGCAGCTCGCTCAGCCCCACCACCGAGCCCTGCGGGAGCGTGCGTCCGGTCAGCTGCTCGCGCCAGGGGCCGCCGGGCGGGAGCCGCAGCAGGGTGTCCCACCAG
Source organism: Streptomyces sp. TM32 (assembly GCF_004122755.1). Taxonomy (NCBI): domain Bacteria; kingdom Bacillati; phylum Actinomycetota; class Actinomycetes; order Kitasatosporales; family Streptomycetaceae; genus Streptomyces; species Streptomyces sp. TM32. Next base: position 9,406 of record NZ_SDIG01000138.1, on the reverse strand, counting down.
CCGCCGGTCTCCACCAGTCGCAGCGACAGCCGGGTCACCACCGTCAGCACCCGCCGGCTGCGGCAGAACGCCACACAGTGCTCGGCCGCCGGCCCCTCCGCGTACACCGGGTCGTACGACGCCGCGGCGCCGAACCACCGCGGCCGGTCCCGCCGCAGGCGCAGGGCCGCGGCGGTCAGCCGGAGCTTCTCGGCGGACAGATCGCGCGGTGCGGCCCCGCCGTCCAGCGCGTCGAGCAGCTCCGGGTCACACCGGACCGGGCGCCGGTTGTCCGGGTCGACCAGCGTCGGATGGACGAGTTCGGTGCCCTGGTAGAGGTCGGGCACGCCCGGCATGGTCAGCTGCAGCAGCGCCCCACCCAGCACGTTCGCCCGGATGAACGGCGCGAGCTCCGCCGCCAGCGCGGCGAGCGGGGCGGCCGCGGGACCGCAGGGGCCGCTGCGGACGAACTCCTCGACGGCTTCCTCGTAGGCCGCGTCCGGCTCCGTCCACGAGGTGCGCAGCCCGGCCTCCCGCGCCGCCTTGAGGACCGCGGGCACCACCCGGTCCGCCGCCGGGCCGTCGGCCGGTCTCCCGAGGCCGAACGCGGTCTGCCAGGCCAGCCACGAGACCATCGGATCCCGCGGACCGGCACCGCCCACCAGGTCGCCCCCGGCCTCGCAGACCGCCCCGGGCAGCGCGCCCAGCACGTCCCGCCACCGGTCCGGGCACTCCGACAGCACCGCGATCCGTGCCCGTACATCGGCGCTGCGTTTGGTGTCGTGCGTGGAGAGCACCGTGCCGGCCGCGGGCCGGTCCCGCTGCATCCGTGCGCAGTACGCATGGAACGCCGCGGGGGGGAGCGCCGGGTCGCCGGGGGCGCCGCCGACCTCGCAGGCCGACAGCAGCACCGGGTAGCGGTAGAAGGCGGTGTCCTCCACGGATTTGGCGTGCAGGGCGGAGGCGGTCTGGGCGAACCGGGCGGTGAAGTCGGCGCAGTCCGCGGTGGCGTCGTCCGGGCCGTCGGTGAGCCGGCCGAGGGCCAGCTCGTGGATCAGGTCCACCGCCCGTGCCTCCTCGGGCACCCGGAAGGCGGTGCGCGCCCCTGCGGCCGCCGGGCCCAGCAACGCCTCGTTGTGCTTGGCCTGCTCCGGCTCGGCGGCGTAGGGACGGTAGACCGGCACCCGCACCAGCAGTTCGCGCAGCGCGTGCCGCAGTGCCCACGGTGCGTGGTCGCCCGGCTCGGGGCGGCGCGCGCTGATCCGGCCCGCGGTGCGCACCAGCCGCTCGACCTCCGCGGACAGCTCGTGGGTGACGACCTCGTACGCGGCCCGGCGCACCGTCTCCTCCCAGTCGCCGCCCTCGTCGGCCAGCGGGGTGACGAAGTCCCGGTAGTGGGAGAACAGCCGCCCCGAGCCCTGCGGGCAGACGAACAGCCCGTCGATGTGCCGCAGGGCGTCATAGCCCGTGGTGCCCGCGCAGGCCCAGCCCGCCGGCAGCTGCTCGTCGCCGGTGAGGACCTTCTCCACCACCGTCCAGCGGCCGCCGGTCCGCTCGTCCAGCCGGGCGAGATAGCCGCCGGGGTCCACCAGCCCGTCCGGGTGGTCGACGCGCAGCCCGTCGATGACGCCCTCGCTCAGCAGCCGCAGCATCGTGCCATGGGTGGCCTCGAAGACCTCCGGGTCCTCGACCCGGACCCCGATCAGCTCCGAAATGCTGAAGAACCGGCGGTAGTTCAGCTCGCTGCGGCCCAGCCGCCACCAGGCGAGGCGGTACCACTGCGCGTCCAGGAGGCGGGCCGGCGGCAGCCCCTCCGTACCGGGGCGCAGCGGGAAGGCGTGCCCGTGATAGCGCAGCACCTCGCCGTCGACGCGGAGGTGCCGGATCTCGTCGCCGAGCCGGCCGCCGAGCAGCGGCAGCAGCACCCGGCCGCCGTGTGCGTCCCAATCGATGTCGAACCACCGCGCGTACGGGGACGCCGGGCCGTCGCGCAGCACCTGCCACAGCGGCCCGTTCAGCGACACCGGCTCCGGTACGGCCATGTGGTTCGGCACCAGGTCGACGACCAGCCCGAGGCCGTGCGACCGGGCCGTCGCCGCCAGCGCCCGCAGCCCCGCCTCACCGCCCAGCTCGGCCCGTACCGTAGCGTGATCGACCACGTCGTAGCCGTGCGTGGAGCCCGGTACCGCCTCCAGCACCGGCGAGAGGTGCAGGTGGGAGACGCCGAGTGCGGCCAGATACGGGACCGTCCGCTCCGCGGCGGCGAACGGGAAGTCCGGCTGGAGCTGCAGCCGGTAGGTGGCGGTCGGCGACGGACTCGATGGCTGCCTCATGGGAACACCCGTACCCCGCTGACGGCTCGTTGTGTCATCTGCTTCCGGCATTGGTGTCGGGCGGGGCGGCGGGGCGGCGCCGCGGCGCACGCGCGGCGCCGGGCGCGCCCCCGAACAGCCCCTAAGCCGGCCGCTGCAGCACCAGCAGACTCCGGCCGACGAGCGTCAGCCGGTCGCCGGCCTTGACCTTGGCGCCGCCGCCGTCCGCCACCGCCCGCGGCCGGTCGGTGTCCACGACGACCTGCCACTGCCGGCCCAGATGCTCCGGGACCATGAACTCCTTCTCCTGGTCGTCGGCGTGGAACATCAGCAGGAACGAGTCGTCGGTGACCGGCTCGCCCCGGGGGCCCGGCTCGGAGATGGAGTTGCCGTTGAGGAACACCGTCAGCGACTTGGCGTGCACCGACTGCCAGTCGCGCGGGCCCATCTCCTCGCCGTCCGCCGTGAACCACGCGATGTCGGACAGCTCGTCAGAGGCGCCCTCCATCGGATGGCCCTGGAAGAACCGCCGCCGCCGGAACACCGGATGGTCGCGCCGCAGCCACACCATCTGCCGGACGAACGCCAGCAGCGCCAACGGCTCCGCGTCCCCGTCGGCCGCCTCGTCGGTCCCATCGGCCGCATCGAGCTCGTCGGCCCCCTCCGCCCCGGCCGGCAGCCCGGTGCCCCCGCCCGGACCCCGCCGCTCCGGCCAGCGCACCCACGACAGCTCGTTGTCCTGGCAGTACGCGTTGTTGTTGCCGTCCTGGCTGCGGCCGAACTCGTCGCCGTGGCTGAGCATCGGCACGCCCTGCGACAGCATCAGCGTGGCCAGGAAGTTGCGCATCTGCCGGGCCCGCAGCCGCCGGACCCCGGGGTCGTCGGTCGGCCCCTCGGCGCCGCAGTTCCAGGAGCGGTTGAAGCGCTCGCCGTCGCGGTTGTCCTCGCCGTTGGCCTCGTTGTGCTTGTCGTTGTACGCGACGAGATCGTGCAGGGTGAAGCCGTCGTGGCAGGTCACGAAGTTCACCGAGGCCAGCGGCCGCCGCCCGTCCTCCTGGTAGAGGTCGGAGGAACCGGTCAGCCGGGACCCGAACTCCGCCAGGGTGCGCGGTTCGCCCCGCCACAGGTCCCGCACGGTGTCGCGGTACTTCCCGTTCCACTCGGTCCACAGCGGCGGGAAGTTGCCCACCTGGTAGCCGCCCTCCCCGACGTCCCACGGCTCGGCGATCAGCTTCACTTGGCTGACCACCGGGTCCTGGTGTACCAGGTCGAAGAACGACGACAGCCGGTCCACCTCGTGGAACTGCCGGGCCAGCGTCGCCGCCAGGTCGAAGCGGAAGCCGTCCACCCGCATCTCCTGCACCCAGTAGCGCAGCGAGTCCATCACCAGCTGCAGGACATGCGGGCTGCGCATCAGCAGCGAATTTCCGGTGCCGGTGGTGTCCATGTAGTACTGCCGGTCGTCGCACAGCCGGTAGTACGAGGCGTTGTCCAGCCCCCGGAACGACAGCGTCGGGCCCAGGTGGCTGCCCTCGGCGGTGTGGTTGTAGACCACATCGAGGATCACCTCGATCCCGGCCTGGTGCAGCGCCCGCACCGCCGTCTTGAACTCCAGCACCTGCTGCCCGCGGTCCCCCCAGGACGCATAGGCGTTGTGCGGGGCGAAGAACCCGATGGTGTTGTAGCCCCAGTAGTTCGTCAGCCCCGCGTCCACCAGCCGGTGGTCCTGGACGAACTGGTGCACCGGCATCAGCTCCAGGGCGGTCACCCCGAGCTTCGTCAGATGGTCGATGATCGCCGGATGCGCCAGCGCGGCGTAGGTGCCGCGCAGCTCCTCGGGGAGCTCCGGATGGCGCATCGTCAGGCCCTTCACATGGGCCTCGTAGAGCACCGTCTCGTGGTACGCGGTGCGCGGCGGGCGGTCGTCGCCCCAGTCGAAGTACGGGTTGACCACCACCGACGCCATGGTGTGCGGCGCCGAGTCCAGGTCGTTGCGCACCTCGGGGCGCCCGAAGTGGTAGCCGTAGACGGCCTCGTCCCAGTCGATCCGGCCGCTCATGGCCCGGGCGTACGGGTCGAGGAGCAGCTTCGCCGAGTTGCAGCGCTGCCCCCGCTCCGGTTCGTAGGGGCCGTGCGCCCGGAAGCCGTAGCGCTGTCCGGGCATCACTCCTGGAAGGTAGGCGTGCCGCACGAAGGCGTCACTCTCCCGCAGCTCGACGGCGGTCTCCGAACCGTCGTCGTGCAGCAGACACAGTTCGATGCGCTTCGCGGCTTCGGAGAACACCGCGAAGTTGGTGCCCGCCCCGTCATAGGTGGCACCCAGCGGATACATCTGTCCCGGCCAGACCTGCATGGGTAGACTCTTCCACTTTCTCGGCGGGGGCTGCGGCGACTCCACGACACACCTCAGCGGAACAAGACGAAATCCTTCCTCAACTTTTCGCAACTTGTCGCACACAGAGGGCTTTTCGCGAGATCTCCGCTGAATGGTGGGCAACCCGTCGCGATGTCGGATCGTCCTATCAGTCGTCCTACTGGAGGACCACGGGGGGACCGACATGCATGTCACGGAACGTGACAGCAGGGGGGAACAGTGCACCACCTGATGCACCGCCACCTCGGCAAGATCGTCGCGGGCGCCGCCCTCGCGCTCACGGGTACCGCCGCCATGGCCGCGATCACCTTGCCGTCCGACGCCGGCGCCGCCGACGGCAGGGGGAGCGCCGGCCGCCCCGCCGCCCTCGGCGCCCCCGCGCCGGGACGCGACGGGGGACCGCCGCCACCCGGCATCGTCGAAAAGGCCGCCGCCCAGGGGGAGCGCGGGACGGGACGGGACCCGCTCACCGACGACGAACTCCGGCGCGCCCAGGACCTGGCGCTGCCGCGCGCCCTGCGCGGCGCCGCCGCGGACGTCACCGGGCGGCCGGGGCCCGAGCGGCTCACCACCGACCTGGTCGAACTCACCCCCGCGGAGGCCCAGCTCGCCGACCCGCCGCGCCGGGCGAGGGTCTCGTTCTACGACTACCGGAGTGACAGCTACCTCACCCGGACCGTCAACCTCACGACCTCGACGGTGGAGTCGGCCGACACCCAGCACGGCGTCCAGCCGCCTCCCGGCCACGACGAGGCCGTCGAGGCGGCCCGGCTGCTGATCGCCGCCCCGCTGGGCGCCGGACTGCGCCAGGACTACCGCGACGCCACCGGGCACGACCTCACCGGCCCGGACCCGCTCTCCGTCACCGGCTTCGTCTACCGCGGCCGGGCGGAGGGCGCGGCGCCCGGCGCCCTGGCCGAGTGCGGAGAACACCGCTGCGTCCGCCTCTTCACCAAGATCAAGAACGGCCGGTGGATCGACACCCGCCGCTTCGTCATCGACCTCAGCGCCCGCACCGTCGCCCGCCTGGGCTGACCGAGCCCTCCCCACCGTCACTCCTTCGCACAGGAGCCTTCGTCATGCCCGAAAGCCGTCCCACCGGTGCCCGCTCCCGCGGCCCGCGCCGCCGCGCCACGGCACTCGCCGCGGTCCCGCTGCTGTTGGCCGCGACAGCCCTGCTGACCGGACCGTCCGCCCAGGCCGCCGCCACGGCTCCCGCCGCACCCGCTCCCCGGTGCAGCGCCGCCTACCGCCTCACCCAGACGCTCGACGGCGGCACCGTCTGGCGCATGTGCTGGCACTACGAGAGCAACGCCGGCCTCGTCCTGGACGACATCTCCTACCAGCCCAAGGGCGAACGCGCCCTGATCAAGGTGCTCACCACCGCCAAGCTCGCCCAGATCCACGTCCCCTACGACGACGGCACCAACGAGTACGACGACCTCACCGGCCAGGGCTTCGCACAGGGGCTGCAGAAGCTCGATCCCGCCGAGTGCCCCGGCGGCACGATCAAGACCGTCCGGGTGCCCGGTGCCTATGACCCCGCACACCCCGACGTCAGCGGTCTGTGCGCCACCACCCGCTCCCGCGGCCACGCCTACCGCAAGGGCCCCTACCCCGGCGAGAACGCCCGGACCTACCAGCTCCAGGGCAAGGACCTGCTGGTCTACACGGTCAACAAGGTCGGCTGGTACGAGTACATCACCGAGTGGCGCTTCTCCGGTGACGGCACGATGACCATGCAGGTCGGCGCCACCGGCACCGTCTCTCCCGGCGACTACGACGCCGGCGACGGCCGCGGCATGCCGATCGGCAAGGGCGCAAAGGACTACGCCACCAGCCACAGCCACAACGTCTTCTGGCGGCTGAACTTCGGTCTGGACGGTTCCGCCACCAACAAGGTCGAGCAGTTCGACTCCGCCCTCACGACCCGGTCCGGCGGTCGCACGCCCACCATCCGCACCACCCGCACCCCCGTCACCAAGGAGCTGGCCGGCGACTACGGGCCGCTGCGGTGGTGGCGCGTGGTGAGCGACACCGGCAAGAACAAGGACGGCCATCCGCGCTCGTACGAGATCGTTCCGGGCCGCTCCAGCAAATACACCGGCCGCAGCTACACCACCCACGACCTCTTTTTCACCGACTACAAGGCATGTGAGCAGTTCGCCAGCAACAACCTGGCCAATTGTGGCGAGCGGGCCGGCCGGAGCGTCGACGCCTGGGTCAACGGCCAGCCGCTGAAACACCCCATCGCGTGGGTCAACATCGGGTTCCACCACATCGCCAGGGACGAGGACCAGGAGCCGATGCCCGTGCACTGGCAGGGCTTCCAGCTGGTGCCCCGCGACGTCACCGCTATGAATCCGCTCACTCCGCCCGCGTTGTCCGGGCACAACGGGCACTATGGATAAGGGGAGTTGGTAACCGACTCCCCTCATCCTGCTGCACCGCCTCCCGCACCGCAGTAGTCTGCCTTGATCGTTGGCACGGGGGTTCGGAAGGCGGTGGCAGGTGAGCGGCGGGCTGGAGTTGCCCCCTGGTGACGAGAGTCATGAGGGCCATGAGGGCGGCTCCGTCGACGCACCGCCCGGCGCGGTGTCCCTGGCGCGACCGCTGGAGATCGGGGCGGAGCTGGACTGGGGCGCCGACGCCTGGAGCGAGGTGCGCACCAGGGCCCGCCGGGCCGGGCGCGCCTACATCTGGCTGAATCTCGTCGAGCAACGGCTGCGGGCCGTTGTCGCGGCGGTGCTGCGGCCCATCTACGAGCCGGTGCACGGCGACGAATGGGTGATCGCCGCGGCCGGACCGGCCGGACAGGAGTGGGTGCAGCGCGCGGTCGCCGTGCGCGAGGTCAGCCGCCGCAAGGGCTACCTCCTCGACCCCGCCGACGACAACATCGTCAGCTTTCTGACCCTTCCGCAACTCCGCGAACTGATGGTCCAGCACTGGCCGTGCTTCGCGCCGTACTTCGACGACCGCCGCGACGTGGAGCTGGCCCTCGACGAACTGGAGGTCGCGCGCAACATCGTCTCCCGCAACCGCGCGCTGTCCGAGACCGTGCTCGCCCAGGCCGAGCGCGCCTCCGCCCGCCTCCTGGACATACTGGGCTCCGGTGTCGGCAGTCGTATCTCCGGGCGGCTGCCGATCGACGCGGTGGAGGACCTGGTCGGTGACCGCTATGCCGATGTCATCGGGGTGCACTCCGACCGGGTGCGCCTGCAGCGCCAGCTGCCCGCCGAGGACCTCTTCGGCGGCGCCCGCCGGCTCGACGCCGTGGGCATAGGGCTGAACCTCCTGGTCCAGAACTACTCGGGCCGGCGGCTGGTCCGGCTCGCCGAATCCGGCTGCCGGGTCCGCCTGCTGTTCCTCAACCCGGCCAGCAGTGCGGTCCGCCGCCGGGAGCGCGAAATCGGCCTCAAGAAGGGCGAGATGAGCCGCTCCATCGAGATGAACATCCTCCATATGCGCAGGGTGCGCGCCCGGCTGCGCGACCCCGGTGCCTTCGAGATCCAGGTCTTCGACGAGACCCCGCGCTTCACCGCCTACCTGGTCGACGGCGACGGGCCGGACGGTGTGGCCGTCGTCCAGCCCTACCTCCGCAAGAGCCGCGGGATGGAGTCGCCCGTCCTCGTCCTGCGCGGCGGCGGCCGCGAGGTCGTCCGCCAGGACGCCCGGGACGGCCGCGACGGCGACCATGGCCTCTTCGAGACCTACCGGGAGGAATTCGAGAGCATGTGGGCGGACTCGCGGCCGGTGTCCTGACCGGCCGACGCGGGCGGAACGGAGGCGAAGCGGAGGGCGGGGCGGGGAGCGGGGTGAGCCTCAGGGCGGGTCGGGCCGGGGCACGGCGATGCCTGCGGCGTTCCCCGGCGATGTCTACGGCGTTCCGGTGATTCCCCCGTCCACCCGCAGTTCGATCCCGTTGACGTAATCGGCGAGCGGGCTCGCAAGGTAGGCGACCGCGGCCGCGATGTCCTGCGGCCGGCCCAGCCGCCCGCTCGGGTTCGGCGCGTACTCCGCGACGATGTCCGCCTCGTCCCGGCCGGCCCCCTCGTCCCCGCCGGCCGCCGCGCGCTCCTCGAACATCCGGTACATGGAGGGCGTGACGATCACCCCCGGACTCACACAGTTCGCGGTGACGCCGGTACCGGCGAGATGGCGGGCCAGGCTGGTGGTCATGTTCACCACGGCGGCCTTGGCGGCGGAGTACGTCACCATGTTGGGCAGCGGTGTCCGCACGGCACGGCTGCCGATGGTGATCACCCGGCCCCAGCCGTGGGCGCGCAGCGAGGGCAGCAGCGTCTGGCTGACCCGTACCGTCGGCAGCACGTTCCCCTCGAAGGCGGCCCGCCAGTCGGACGGCTGGGAGCTGTCCCAGTCGTGTTCGGCGAACGGACCGGCGTTGTTGACGAGGATGTGGGCGCCGAAGTCCCGTGCGGTGAGGGCGACCTGCTCGGCGACGCCCGGTTCCGTCAGATCGCCGAGCACCACCTCGGCCCGTACACCGCGGGCCGCGACCCGCTCGGCGACCGCCGCCGCGGCCCCCGCGCTGCGCCCGTGCACGAGGACGTTGCACCCCTCGTCCGCCAGCGTCTCGGCGATCGTCGCGCCGATCCCCGAACTGCTGCCCGTCACCAGCGCGGCCTGTCCTGCCAGCTGTAGGTCCATGGCGGTCAGCCTAGGGGCTGGGCGGTCGGTCGGGGCCTGGTGTCGTGAGAGGGGAGGGTGTGGGGCCGGAGGG
>NZ_SDIG01000137.1:0-18703 GCF_004122755.1 Streptomyces sp. TM32 | reverse complement strand
CGTCGTTGCCGCCCACGGCGACTCGGTCCCCCCTCCCTTCGGACCCCCCCGGCTCCGATCCTTCGCCGGGGGAAACCTGCCCGTCCCCGTCCGGCACGTGAGCCCCCGCCGGTCCGGTCCGGCCGTCGGCGCTGCCGGGGGCCGGCGCGCGCCCACCCGCCGTTCCCCCACGGCCGCGCGGACCGGCCGGCCGGCGCGCGTCCGGGTGGCGGCGCCGGCACCCGTGCCCCCGGAGTCGAGGCCGGCGGAGCGTACCGCCGCCGGGCTGCTCGGGACCGTGACGGCGCAGGCCTCCTTCCTCGTGGCGGTCATGTACTTCCTCGGTGCGGTCTATTTGACGGCCTACTACCACTACTTCCGGGTGGACGCCTTCAGTCTCGGCTTCGGCTTCGCCGAGCTGGCGCTGCAGAGCCTGAACCTCCTGACCGCGTCCGCCGCGATCGTCCTGACCGTCGCGGTCCTGGCGGCACGTCACTTCGCCACCGGGGAACCGGTTCCCGGCCAGGGCCGGGTGGTGCGGGCGGTGGACCGGGGCCTGCGGGCCGCGGCACGGGCACACCTGTACGTCGTGGGGGCCGGCGTCGTCCTTCTGCTCCTTTGGCCGTACATCCGGCCCTATGAGTGGTCCGGCCCGGCGCTGCTCGGGGTCGGGGTACTCCTGGGTCAGCGCGGGCGGGCTCCCGACGCGGCCGCCCCGCCGGGAGTGTGGAGCAAGGCGGCGCCCGTCTTCGCGGCCGGCCTCCTGGTGATGTGGGCGCTCAGCCTCGCCACCGGCCAACTCGCCGCGGGCGAGGCCCGCGAGGCCGCCGCGAACCTCCCGCGCCGCACCGCCGTCGTCCTGCTGAGCACCGCCCGGCTCGGCCTGGCAGGTCCGGGGCTGACGGTGGAGGACCTGGGGTCCGGGGTGCGCTACCGCTACCGCTACACCGGCCTGCGTCGGCTCATCGAACGCAACGGCCGGTACTACCTGCTGCCCGTCGGCTGGACCGCCGGGACCGGCCCCACGTATGTCATCCAGGACGGCGCGGGCATCCGGGTCGAACTGCTGCCCGGCACGCGGCGGGGGTGAGGAGCCGGCGGCGGGGAGCCACGGCGGCCCGCCGGTCCCGCGCGTGCCGCATTGGCCAGTTGGCCGGTTGACCAGCGGATTCGACGTGTTCAGGCACCATTGCCGCGAACGGCGAACATCCGGGCCTGTCGTCACAACTGGGGTGCCTCATGACGGGACCATGCCCGTTCTGTCACAGCCGTTGTCACACGTCCCGAGGCCGGAACCTCGACCCGGCAGCGCGCCGTCCTCACTTCTAAGAAAGCGCATTACGGACCATCGCCTAGGGTCGGAGACCACAGGTGAGGCGCAGCGGAGCAAGGCAGTGAGGACGGCTACATGGCGCAGGCATACATGACGGAACCGGGGCAGGGGCACAACGCCGGGCAAGCCGGTTCCCGGGCCGCACGCCTGCGGAACTGGTGGCGCCCCGACGGCATGTGGCGGCGCGGCATCGTCCTCGCGGTGCTCGCCGTCGTGCTCGGGCTGCTGATGATTCTGCACGCCCGGGTCCCCAACACCGTGGGAAACCTGGGCAGTCTGCTGGAGACCTTCCTGCCGTGGGTGGGGCTGGGCATCCCGCTGCTGCTCGTCGCCGCGGTGCTGCGCCGCTCGGCCACCGCACTGGTCGCCCTGCTGCTGCCGGCCTTCGTGTGGGTCAACCTCTTCGGGAGCCAGGTCACCGACAAGGCCGGCGAGGGCGGCAACGTCACCGTCGTCACCCACAACGTCAGTGTCGACAACCCCGACCCGGCGGGCACCGCAAAGGATCTCGTGGCGTCCGGCGCCGAGGTGGTGGCCCTGGAGGAGCTCGGAGACGCGTTGCCGACCTACCGCCAGGAGCTGGCGAAGGCGTATCCGTACCACACGATCGAGGGCACGGTCGGCCTGTGGAGCAAGCGCCCGCTGTCCGACACCCGGCCGGTGGACACCAAGATGGGGTGGAACCGCGCGCTGCGGGCCACCGTCACCGCCTCCGACGGTCAGCAGTTCGCCGTCTACGTCGCCCATCTGCCGTCGGTACGGGTCAACCCCCAGAAGGGCTTCACCGCCAACCCGCGCGACGCCAGCGCCAAGGCGCTGGGTGAGGCGATCGCCGCCGACCCGGTGAAGAAGGTCGTGCTGCTCGGCGACCTCAACGGGACCATGAACGACCGCTCGCTGGCCCCGGTCACCTCCCAGATGCGCTCCGCGCAGGGAGCGGCGGGCGACGGCTTCGGCTTCACCTGGCCGGCATCGTTCCCGATGGCCCGGATCGACCAGATCATGATGAAGGGGATGTCCCCGGTCAAGGCCTGGGTGATGCCGTCGACCGGCAGTGACCATCTGCCGATCGCGGCGTCGGTGAAGATCTGACGGACGGCGGGGCGCGCGGCCGACGGAGAGCGGAAACGGGGGCGTCACGCCCCGTTCCCCTGCCGGAATACCTGGCCTGAGAGACTTTGTTCCGTAAGAGAACTTAGCGCTTACGGTCCGTTGTCCGCGTGCCCGTCCGCACGCCCACCCCTGGAAGGTCTTTCATGCCCTTGGCTCTGCTCGCGCTCGCGATCTCGGCCTTCGGTATCGGCACCACCGAATTCGTGATGATGGGCCTGCTGCCCGATGTCGCGGACGATCTGGGCACCTCGGTGCCCACCGCCGGCCACCTCGTCTCCGCCTACGCCCTCGGCGTCGTCGTCGGCGCCCCGCTCCTGACCGCCCTCGGCTCCCGCATGCCGCGCCGGCGGATGCTGGTGGCGCTGATGGCGGTCTTCACGGTCGGCAACCTCGCCTCCGCCCTGGCGCCCACCTTCGGCCTGCTGATCGCCGGCCGCCTGCTGGCCGGCCTGCCGCACGGGGCGTTCTTCGGCGTCGGCGCGGTGGTCGCGGCCCGGCTGGTGCGCGAGGGCCGGCAGGCCCGCGCGGTCGCCACGATGTTCCTCGGCCTGACCATCGCCAACATCGTCGGCGTCCCCGTCGCGACCCTCCTGGGCCAGCAGCTCGGCTGGCGCGCCACGTTCCTGGTCGTGGCCGCCATCGGCCTGGTCGCGATGGCCGCGCTGGTCCGGCTCCTGCCGCCGCTGCCGGCCGGCGCACGCACCGGCCTGGGCCGCGAACTGCGCGCGCTGGGCCACCACCAGGTGCTGCTCGGCCTGCTCACCACCGTCTTCGGCTTCGCCGGGGTCTTCGCCGTCTACAGCTACCTCGCGTCGATGATGACCGAGGTCACCGGCTTCGCGGCGGGCTCGGTCCCGCTGGTGCTGGCCCTCTTCGGCATCGGGATGACCCTCGGCGCCCTGGCGGCGGGCCCGCTCACCGACCGGGCCCTGCGCCCCACCCTCTACGGCTCCCTGGCGGCCCTGACCCTCGTCCTGACGGCCTTTCACTTCACCGCCCCCATGAAGGGGGCGGCGCTGGTGACGGTCGTCCTCATCGGAGCCGTCGGCTTCCTGACCACCACCCCGCTCCAGATGCTGGTCATGCACCAGGCCCAGCAGGCCCCGACCCTGGCCGCCGCCGCCAACCAGTCCGCCTTCAACCTGGCCAACGCCGGCGGCGCCTGGGTGGGCGGCCTGGCCCTGGCGGCCGGCTGGGGCTGGACCTCCCCGTCCCTGGTCGGCGCGGTCCTGGCCGCCCTGGGCCTGGCCGTCGCCGTCCTGGCCGGCTTCCTGGACCGCGGCGCCCACGACGCCTCCCGGATCGTGGCCCGCAGCGCCGCACCGGACGCGGCGGCGGCCACCGGCGTGGAGCCGACCACCGGCGCGGAGCTGCCGGCCGGGGAGTGCCGGGGCTGAGGCGCGTACGGGCCCGAGGCGCGTACGGGCTGAGGCGACCGCCTACCCGCCGGCCGCCTACCCGCCGGCCGCCGTCCGCCGTCCGCCCGTCCTCCCGCCGCCGTCCGTCAGCCGCCTTCCCGCCAGTGGTTGGTGATCGGCAGCCGGCGGTCCTTGCCGAATCCCTTCGAGGAGATCTTGGGGCCCGGCGGGTACTGGCGGCGCTTGTATTCGGCCCGGTCGACCATCCGCAGCACCCGCGTCACCAGCCCGTCGTCGAAGCCCTGGCCGACGATCTCCTCGCGGCCCTGGTCACGGTCGACGTAGAGCTCCAGGATGCGGTCCAGGACGTCGTAGTCGGGCAGTGAGTCGGTGTCGACCTGGCCGGGGCGGAGTTCGGCGCTCGGCGGCTTGGTGAGGGTGTGCTCCGGGATCGGCGGGGTGTGGCCGCGCTCGGCGGCGGCCTGGTTGCGCCAGCGGGCCAGTTGATAGACGACGGACTTGTAGACGTCCTTGATGGGGCCGTAGCCGCCGACCGAATCGCCGTACAGGGTCGAATAGCCGCACGCCAGCTCGGACTTGTTGCCGGGCGCGAGGACCAGATGGCCCTCCTGGTTGGAAATCGCCATCAAGGTGGTGCCGCGCAGCCGCGACTGCAGATTCTCCTCGGCCAGACCGGTCAGCGGCAGCGCCTCCATGTACGCGTCGAACATCGGGCCGATCGGCACCGTACGGAAGGACAGGCCGGTCCGCCGGGCGAGTTCGGCGGCGTCGGTCAGGGAGTGCTCGGACGAGTAGCGGGAGGGCATCGCCACCGCGTGGACCTGGGAGGCCCCCACCGCGTCACAGGCGAGGGCGGCGACCAGCGCCGAGTCGATCCCGCCGGAGAGGCCGAGCACCACACTGCGGAAGCCGTTCTTTGCGACGTACGCGCGCAGCCCGACGACCAGCGCGGTGTAGATCTCTTCGAGGTCCGTGAGGCGTTCGGCCTCACCCCCGGGGGTCTCGGGCGCATAGTGCGGCAGCGGGTCCGGGGTGAGGACGCGGTGGTCGACGCGCAGCCCGTCGTCCAGGACGCCGGAGGGCGGCTGCGGGGCCGCGGCCGGCAGGTCCAGGTCGACCAGGACACAGCCCTCCGCGAACTGCGGTGCCCGCGCGATCACCGTGCCGTCCCTGTCGACGACGATCGAGTCACCGTCGAAGACCAGCTCGTCCTGCCCGCCGATCATCGCCAGATAGGCGGTGGTGCAGCCGGCTTCCTTGGCCCGCCTACGGACCAGCTCCAGCCGGGTGTCGTCCTTGTCCCGCTCGTACGGCGAGGCGTTGACCGACACCAGCAGCCCGGCGCCCGCGCTCCGCGTCGCCGGCACCCGGCCGCCGTCCTGCCACAGGTCCTCGCAGATGGCGAGCGCCACATCCACCCCGTGCACCCGGACGACGGGCAGGGTGTCGCCGGGGACGAAGTAGCGGAACTCGTCGAAGACTCCGTAGTTGGGAAGGTGGTGTTTGGAGAAGGTGAGCGCGATCTCGCCGTGGTGGAGGACGGCCGCGGCATTCTGGGGGGCGCCCGCGGGCTTGCCGTAGCGGGGTGTGTCCTGCGCCCCGCGGTCGAGATAGCCGACGATCACCGGGAGGTCGCCCAGGCCCTGCTCGGCCAGCCGGCCGGCCAGCGTCCGCAGCGCACCGCGGCTCGCCTCGACGAACGACCGGCGCAGCGCGAGGTCCTCGACGGGATAGCCGGTCAGTGCCATCTCGGGGAAGGCGACGAGGTGGGCGCCCTGGTCGGCGGCGTGCCGGGTCCACTGCAGGATCGTCTCGGCGTTCCGGGCGAGATCGCCGACGCACGAATCGATCTGATTGAGGGCGAGACGAAGTTGAGGCACCCCGCCAGTCTAATCGTCTTTCTGACGCAATAGGCCGGGGAGTGGCCGGCGGTCCGCTTCCGCTACGTCCTCCGGTAGCCGACGACCGTCATCATCCCCGACTCCGAGTGATAGACGTTGTGGCAGTGGACCATCCACAGTCCGGGGTTGTCGGCGTCGAAGTCGACGTTCAGGGACCGGCCGGGCAGCAGACTCAGGGTGTCCTTGCGGGGGCCGTCGTCGGGCAGCGCGAAGGTGTGGCCGTGCAGATGCATCGGGTGCCACATCCGGGTGTGGTTGCGGAAGCGGATCCGGACCCGCTCACCTGCCTCGACGGGATACCGCTGGGACGAGGTGTACGGCTTCGAATTGATCGCCCAGTCCCACTTCCGCATGGTGCCGGTGGCGGTCATCGTCAGGGTGCGGTCGGGGCTCCGCGAGCCGAGCCGGACCGACTCCGCGGCCCGCAGCCGGTCCGCGGTCAGCACCTCGCCGCGCAGTTCCCGGGGCCGGGCGGACTCACCGGGCGCCTCGCCGTCGCCGGTGCGCAGCACGGCCAGCGCGGAGCGCTTCTTGCCCTCGGCGAGCGCGGTGAGAGGGAAGACCCCGTCCCCGGCCGTGACCAGGACGTCATAGCGCTCGGCCATCCCGAGCAGCAGCGCGTCGGTCTCGGTGTGCTCGACGGGCCAGCCGTCGGTGTGGGTCACGGTCATCCGGTGGCCGCCGAGCGCCACCCGGTAGGCGGTGTCGGCGCCCGCGTTGATGAAGCGGATCCGGATCCGGTCGCCGGGCCGGGCCCGGAAGGTCTCCGGGTCCTTGGTGCTCCGGCCGTTGATGAGGTGGAACGGGTGGTCCACATCGCCCGCGTCGCCGCCGAGCAGCCTGCTCTTGGCGCCCGTCAGCATCCGGGACGGGCCGTTCGCGGTGCCCGCCGACCCCTTCTTCCCGCCGTCGCCGCCCATGTTCATGTCGTCATGGCCCGTGCCGCCGCCGACCCGCCCCCCGCTCAGCTCGGCCAGCACCGCCTCCGGTTGGCTGCCGTCGACCCCGTCGAGCCAGTCGTCGATCATGACGATCCACTCCCTGTCGTACGAGAGCGGCTCCTTGGGGTCGTCGACGATCAACGGCGCGTACAGCCCGCGGTCCAGCTGGGTCCCCGAGTGCGGATGTACCCAGTGGGTGCCGGGCTCGGTGATCGCGAAGTGGTAGTCGAAGGTGGCGCCGGACGTGAGGGACCGCTGGGTCAGGCCGGGGACGCCGTCCATGTCGTTGCGCACCGCCAGCCCGTGCCAGTGCAGGGTCGTGGACTGCGGAAGGTGGTTGGCGAGGGTCAGGGTGAGCCGGTCGCCCGCCGTGACCCGGATCTCCCTGCCGGGCAGCCGGCCGTCGTACGCCCAGGTCCGGACGGTGTGACCGCCCAGGTCCAGCTCGGTCTCGGTGGCGGTCAGCGTGGCGCTGCGTACGGGGCCCGAGCCACGCTTGCGCTCGGCCTCGGCGACCTCCGGGCCGTCGGGGGTGACATAGCCGGACGGGGTGTCGTCGCCGGGGCCGTGCGAGACGTCCATGCCGTTCTTGTCGTGCGTGGGTGTCGTGGCGTGCGTGTGGTGCATGTCGTGCCTGCCGGTGCGGACGGAGCCGGAGGCGCGGGTGGCACCGGCGGGCAGCAGACCGCTGCCGGCGACGGCGATACCCGCGCCGAGCAGGGCGCGGCGGGAGGGCGTACGCATGGGGAGCACCTCGTGAGGGTGTCGGTGGTGAGGTGGACGGCAGCCGGGGAGGCCCATCCTTCGCACCCTACCCCCTAGGGGTATGACCCTCCGGGTATCCGCCGCCGAATGGGGGACCGCCGCCGGGTCCGGCCGCCGGACCCGGCCTGTCCGCGCCGCCGGACCGGCCGCCTGTGGTCGTCCGCGCCGGTATCGCCGCGACCCTCTCCACCGGCTGCCTATTCTTGGGCTCTCTGCGCCTTCCGCGTGCCTGCCCGCCCGTGCGTCCGGCCGGGTCCACCCGATCACCTGGATGTCCGTGACCCCGATGAGCCCCCACCCGCTCCCCCTCCCCGTCCCCGGCCGGTTCGTGCGGGTCGGCGGGGTGCCGCTGCATGTGCTGACCGAGGGGCGCGGGCCGGTCTGCGTCCTCAGCGGCGGTCTCGGCATGGCCTGGTACGACTGGGACGCCGTCGCCGCACTGCTCGCCCCGTACCGCACCGTCGTCCGCTTCGACCGGCCCGGGCTCGGCCTGAGCGCCCCCGCCCCCGGGCCGCCCACGCTCGCCGCCGAGGCCGACCGGATCGCCCACCTCCTTGACGCGCTCGGCCACTTCGGCCCGGTCACCGTCGTCGGCCACTCGCTCGCCGGCTTCCACGCCGAGGCGTTCGCCCGGCTGCACCCCGCGCGCTGCGCCGGGATCGTGCTGGCCGACGGCAGCATCGAGGACGCGCCCCGGCCCCGGCTGCCGCGCGCGGTGCGGACCGCCGTGGCGGGCACGGTGGCCGCCGCGGTGTCCGCGGCCGGGCTGCCGCGCGCCCTGGGTCCGGCCGCCCGCCGGCTGATCGACCGTGCCACGACGGTCGGCGCTCATCCGCCGCACCCGTGGGAGCACGCCTACCGCACCAGCCGGGTCCTGCGGGCCTGCGTCCTGGAGAACGCAACCTACGGCGACCAGGCCGCGGAGCTCGCCGCGCTGCGTCCGGCCCGCCCGCTGCCCGCGGCCCCGGTCACCGTCCTCGCGGCGTACGACGGCAGCGAGACGGCACGGCAACTGCGCTGGCTGGAGCGGCAGCGCGGGCTCGCCGCGGAGCTGGGCGGCCGGTTCGCCCTCGCCGCGCCCGCGGGCCACCTGCTGATGGCCGATGCGCCGGCGTCGGTGGCGCGGGCGGTGCTGGACCTGTCGGGGACGGGGCGGGACGCGGAGGTTCCGGAGCGGCCGTGAACATCTTTCGGGTCGTCCCGCGCACGGCGATCCCGGAGCGTCCGTAACCATCTCGGGTCGTCCTGGGTGGCCCCGCCCCCAACGCCCGGTACCCGCCCGTACACGCCCGGTGAATTCCATGGAACGGAGCCGTCAACGCCTGGTCAACGTGGCCTCAGCGCGGGTCCAAGACTGGGCCAAGCCGCCCGATTGCCGCCGCCCGCGGCGCTGAGCCCGCCCGCCGCGGGAAGGATGGAGCTGAGGGTTACGGGACGGCGGTTCTGATTCAGGCCAAGGGTGCGTAATGTGACGGTAACCCCCTCACGTGATACTGGTGTGCCGAACCACGTTGCCCGATGTGGCTCGACAGGCTGATTGACCTGCAAGGATTGGTGACCCATGGACAAGCAGCAGGAGTTTGTGCTCCGGACGCTGGAGGAGCGCGACATCCGCTTCGTACGGCTGTGGTTCACCGACGTGCTCGGGTTCCTGAAGTCCGTGGCGGTGGCGCCCGCGGAGCTGGAGCAGGCCTTCGACGAGGGCATCGGTTTCGACGGCTCGGCCATCGAAGGATTCGCCCGGGTGTACGAATCCGACATGATCGCCAAGCCGGACCCCGCCACCTTCCAGATCCTTCCCTGGCGCGCGGAGGCCCCCGGCACCGCCCGGATGTTCTGCGACATCCTGATGCCGGACGGCTCCCCCTCCTACGCCGACCCGCGCTACGTCCTCAAGCGCATCCTGGCCAAGACCTCCGACCTCGGGTTCACCTTCTACACCCACCCGGAGATCGAGTTCTTCCTGCTCAAGGACAAGCCCGTGGACGGCTCCCGGCCGATCCCGGGCGACTCCTCCGGCTACTTCGACCACACCCCGCAGAACGTCGGCATGGACTTCCGCCGGCAGGCCATCACCATGCTGGAATCGATGGGCATCTCGGTGGAGTTCAGTCACCACGAGGGCGCCCCCGGCCAGCAGGAGATCGATCTGCGCTACGCCGACGCCCTCTCGACGGCCGACAACATCATGACGTTCCGGCTGGTCATGAAGCAGGTGGCGCTGGAGCAGGGCGTCCAGGCGACGTTCATGCCCAAGCCGTTCTCGGAGTACCCGGGCTCCGGGATGCATACCCACCTCTCGCTCTTCGAGGGCGACCGCAACGCCTTCCACGAGTCGGGTGCCGAGTACCAACTCTCCAAGGTGGGCCGCTCGTTCATCGCCGGCCTGCTGCGGCACGCCGGGGAGATCTCCGCCGTCACCAACCAGTGGGTCAACTCCTACAAGCGCATCTGGGGCGGCGCCAACCGCACCGCGGGCGCCGGCGGCGAGGCCCCCTCCTACATCTGCTGGGGCCACAACAACCGCTCCGCGCTGATCCGCGTGCCGATGTACAAGCCCGGCAAGATGGGCTCGACCCGGGTCGAGGTCCGCTCGATCGACTCCGGCGCCAACCCGTATCTGACGTACGCGGTGCTGCTCGCGGCCGGCCTCAAGGGCATCGAGGAGGGCTACGAGCTGCCGGCCGGCGCCGATGACGACGTCTGGGCGCTGTCCGACTCCGAGCGCAGGGCGATGGGCATCGAGCCGCTGCCGCAGAACCTCGGCGAGGCCATCGACCTGATGGAGCGCAGCGAACTGGTCGCCGAGACCCTCGGTGAGCACGTCTTCGACTTCTTCCTCCGCAACAAGAAGCAGGAGTGGGAGGAGTACCGCTCCGAGGTCACCGCCTTCGAGCTGCGCAAGATGCTGCCCGTGCTCTGAGCCACCGCGCCACCGAGAGGCTGACCATGGCACTACCCGCTCCGCAGGGACGGCGGAGCAGCACCTTCACCCGGCTGCTGAGGCACGGTTTCACCGACCCCTCGGCGGCCGGGGAGCTGCTCGATTCCCCCGGCCTCGCCCCGGTACGCGACGATTCGGTGCTGCTCGAAGCGCTCGGTGCCACCGCGGACCCGGATCTCGCGCTGCGCGGCCTGGCCCGGCTGGTGGAGCGGCAGGGCGGGCCGGACGCCCAGCAGACGCTGCTCAGCACGGTCGTCGCGGCGAAACCGCTGCGCGACCGCCTGCTGGGGGTGCTCGGTGCCTCCGAGGCGCTCGCCGACCACCTCGTCCGCCATCCGCAGGACTGGCAGTCGCTGGTCACCTACGAATCGGTGGACCTGCACCCCACCACCCCCGAGTTCGAGCAGGCGCTCGCCGAGGGCATCTGGGGCGAACACGGCGCCGACCGGCCGCGCGCGGACGCCCTGCGCACCGCCTACCGCCGCGCCCTGCTGGGGATCGCCGCCCGCGATGTGTGCGGGACGACCGATGTCGCCGAGGCCGCGGCCGAGCTCGCCGACCTGGCCACCGCCACGATCCGGGCCGCCCTGGAGATCAGCTACGAAGAGGCGCCCGGCGACGCCGCGGTGTGCAAACTGGCCGTCATCGGCATGGGGAAATGCGGCGGCCGGGAGCTGAACTACGTCTCGGACGTCGATGTCATCTTCGTGGCCGAGGCCAAGGAAGGCGTCGACGAGGCCAAGGCACTCCAGGCCGCGACCCGGATCGCGGCCCGCATGATGCGGCTGTGCTCGGACAACACCGTCGAGGGCACCATCTGGCCGGTGGACGCCAACCTGCGCCCCGAGGGCCGCAACGGCCCGCTGGTGCGCACGCTCACCAGCCATCTCGCCTACTACCAGCGGTGGGCCAAGACCTGGGAGTTCCAGGCGCTGCTCAAGGCCCGCCCGATGGCCGGTGACCTCGGGCTGGGCGAGGAGTACATCGACGCACTGGCGCCCATGGTGTGGGAGGTCGCCGAGCGGGAGAACTTCGTTGCCGATGTGCGCCAGATGCGCCGCCGGGTCGTCGAGAACATCCCCGCCGCACAGGTCGAACGGGAGCTCAAGCTCGGCCCCGGCGGGCTGCGCGACGTCGAATTCGCCGTCCAGCTGCTCCAGTTGGTGCACGGCCGCAGCGATGCCACCCTGCGCAGCGCCACCACCCTCGACGCCCTGGCCGCACTGGCGGCCGGCGGCTATGTCGGACGCCAGGACGCCGCGGCCCTGGACGCCGCCTACCGCTTCCTGCGCACCCTGGAGCACCGCATCCAGCTCTTCCGGATGCGCCGTACCCATCTGATGCCCGAGGACGAGGGCGAACTGCGGCGCCTGGCCCGCTCGTTGGGGCTGCGCACCGAGCCCGTCGACACCCTCCGCAAGGAGTGGAAGTGGCACGCCCGGGAAGTTCGCCGGCTGCACGAGAAGCTCTTCTACCGCCCGCTGCTCGACGCCGTCGCCACCCTGGAGACCGGCGAGACCCGGCTGTCCGCCCGGGCGGCCGGCCATCGCCTCGAAGCGCTCGGCTACGCCGACCCGGTGGGCGCGCTGCGCCACCTGGAGGCCCTGGCGTCCGGCGTGACCCGTAAGGCCGCCATCCAGCGGACCCTCCTCCCGGTGCTGCTGGCCTGGTTCGCGGACTCCGCCGACCCGGACGCCGGACTGCTCAACTTCCGCAAGGTCTCCGACGCCCTCGGCAAGACACCCTGGTACCTGCGGCTGCTGCGCGACGAGGGCGCCGCCGCCGAGAACCTCGCCCGGGTGCTGTCCGCCGGCCGGCTCGCCCCCGATCTGCTGCTCCGCGCCCCCGAGGCGGTCGCCCTGCTCGGCGCCGCCGACGGCCTCCAGGCGCGCAGCCGGGCCGCGCTGGAGCAGGAGGTGCTGGCCGCGGTCGGCCGCGCGGACGGTGCGGAGGCGGCGGTCGCCGCGGCCCGCGGGGTGCGCCGCCGGGAGCTGTTCCGTACCGCCGCGGCGGATGTGATCGGCGCGTACGGCACCGAGTACAGCCCCGCGCACACCGACCACGGCCGCTCCGTCGACGCGGTCGGCTCGGCGGTCTCCGACCTCAACGCCGCGACCCTGGCCGGCGCGCTGCGTGCCGCGGTCCGCGCCCAGTGGGGCGACACCCTGCCCACCCGCTTCGCGGTGATCGGCATGGGCCGCTTCGGCGGCCGGGAGCTGAGCTACGGCTCGGACGCCGACGTCCTGTTCGTCCACGAACCGCGCGAGGGCGCCGACGAGCAGGAGGCCGCCCAGGCCGCCCAGGCCGTCGCCAACGAGATGCGCCGGCTGCTCGAACTCCCCTCCTCCGACCCGCCGTTGCCCATCGACGCGGATCTCCGCCCGGAGGGCAGGTCCGGCCCGCTCGTCCGGACGCTCGCCTCCTACGCCGCCTACTACCGCCGCTGGTCGCTGGTCTGGGAGTCGCAGGCCCTGCTGCGCGCCGAGCCGGTCGCGGGCGACGCGGAGCTGGGACAGCGGTTCATCGACCTGATCGACCCGCTGCGCTACCCCGCCGAGGGGCTCGGGGACGAGGCGGTCCGCGAGATCCGCAAACTCAAGGCCCGGATGGAGGCCGAGCGGCTGCCCCGCGGCGCGGACCCGACCACCCACGCCAAGCTGGGGCGCGGCGGCCTGAGCGACGTCGAGTGGACGGTCCAGCTCCTCCAGATGCAACACGGCTGGGAGATCCCCGGCCTGCGCACCACCCGCACCCGCGAGGCGTTGGCGGCCGCGCACGCCGCCGAGCTGATCGGCACCGAGGACGCCCAAACCCTCGACGAGGCCTGGGTGCTGGCCGCCCGGGTACGCAACGCGGTGATGCTGGTCCGCGGCCGCCCCGGCGACACGTTCCCCGTCGACGGCCGGGAGCTGTCGGCGGTGGCCCGCTACCTCGGCTACGAGGAGGGGCACGTCGGCGAGTTGCTCGACGACTACCGGCGGATCACGCGGCGGGCGCGGGGTGTGGTGGAGGAACGCTTTTACGGAGCGTAGCCGCTGCGCTTGGCTTGGCTTCCCACGTTTTCGGCTTTCCCGCCGTGTGTCTTCTCGCCGTTGCGCTTTGCGGCGCGCCCTACGTTTTTGGCTTTCCCGCCGTGGTTGCTTCTCGCCGTTGCGCCTGCGGCGGGCTGGGTTTGTGTGGGGTGCGGTGACGGACCTCGGGGGCCGGTGTGTGGGACTGCTTCGCTTTACGTCCCACACACCGGCCCCTCCGGCCCGTCCCCTCCCGTGGGGGGAGTGAGTGACGGTGGGTGGGGGTGTACGTAAGAGGAGCTGACGGAAGGTCACTGGCCCTGCTTGACCTTGACACGGTGACAGGGTCTTCACTCCTTGCCCAGGAGGTGGTCTCGATGACGATCACAAGACAGGACCCGGAGGCGATGCGAGCGCTCCAGGGGTTGGAGGACGGCCGTTCGTCAGTGCGGCTGCGGTCCGCACTGGCGGTCGGCACGACGCCTGATCCGCGCTTCGTCGGCAAGCTCGTCGAGCGGTGCGCGATCGAGCCCGAGTTCTTCGTCCGCGACATGCTGACCTGGGCGCTCACCCGCCATCCGGTGTCCATGACGCTTCCCGAGCTGCTCCGCGAGGTGCGCTCGGAGCGTACGCAGGCACGGAGCCAGGCGCTGCACACGCTGTCCAAGATCGGGGACCGGCAGGCGTGGCCGGCGATCACCCGAACACTCCTGTGCGACGCCGACGATGAGGTGGCCCGAACCGCCTGGCGGGCAGCGGTCGTGCTGGTGCCGGAAGGCGAGGAGTCCGCGCTGGCCACGGTGTTGGCGACGCAGCTCGGGCGCGGTGAGCGGGAAACGCAGTTGAGTCTCAGCCGGGCACTGGTCGCGCTGGGTGAGGCGGTTGTGCCGGCTCTCCGTTCCGCGACGACGGCCCCTGACCCGCGCATGCGCGCGCACGCGCTCGCCACACAACGGCTGCTGCGTGACCCGGACACCGGCTTCGAGTTCGCCATCGAGGAGGCGAAGCGCGTCGTGGCCCTCGGCGGGTCCGGCCGGGAGGGACAATAGGACGTGTTGATCGGTGAGGTGGCGCGACGGTCCGGGGTCAGTGCCCGCATGCTCCGGCATTACGAGTCGCTCGGTCTGGTGCGCCCTTCGGGCCGTACCGGCTCCGGGTATCGGGAGTACTCCGGCGAGGACATCCAACGGATCTTCCACATCGAGAGCCTGCGGTCGCTGGGACTCTCGCTGCGTGAGATCGGGCGCGCGCTCGACGAACCCGGCTTCGCGCCCTCGGCACTCGTCGACGACCTCATCCGCCAGACGCGCGACCGCATCGCGGCCGAGACCGAGCTGCTCACACGGCTCCGCCGGATCCATGCCGCGGATCCCGCCGGCTGGGAGGACGTCCTCCAGGTCGTCGCGCTCCTCCAGGCACTGGGCTCGAAGAGCGCCGACACGCGTCAGCGTGCGGCCCTGTCCTCGGTCGACGAGGTTCCGGTGCCGGTGGAGGCGCTGGTCGAGGCGGCACTCAGCGAGACGGAGCCGAACGTCGCCGGGGCCCTTCGCTGGGCGCTGGCGCGCTCGGGCGACGGCGCCCCGGCCCTGCTGGCCGAGGGCCTCGGCTCACCGGTGGCCGCGGTGCGGGAACGTGCCGTTCAGGCCCTCGCCGAGCTGCCCGCTGGTGAGGCCACCACGCACCTGCGGGATGCCCTCGCGCACCCCGACGCCGTCGTCCGCGGATACGCGGCTCTGTCGCTCGGCACACGGGGCGTGGCCGATGCGGTCCCCACCCTCATCGACATGATCGTGGACGGCAGGAACGACACCGATGCCGCCGATGCACTGAGCGTCCTGGCGAGCGACACCGCGACGGCGGACCAGCTCGCCACCAGACTCGTCGACCGCCTCGCCCACGACACCACCAACGCGCCCGCCCGCGGCCGACTGACCCAAGCCCTGGCAGGAATCCCGGGACCGACGGCCTCACATGCCCTCAAGGAGCTGTCACATGACGCGGACCGCCCCGTCGCACTGACCGCGACGTACCTCCTCCAGCTACGCGACACACCCAACACACCCTGAGCGCCCCCGCCACTTACGTACACCCCCACCCACCGTCACTCACTCCCCCCACGGGAGGGGACGGGCCGGAGGGGCCTGTTGTGTGGACGTAAAGCGAAGCAGTCCACACCACAGGCCCCGGAGGTCCGTCACCGCACCCCACACAAACCCAGCCCGCCGCAGGCGCAACGGCGAGAAGCAACCACGGCGGGCCAGCCGACACCGTACGGCGGCGCCGCAAAGCGCAACGGCGAGCAACCCCCACGGCGGGAAAGCCGACCACGTGGGAAGTCAGACAAGCGCAGCGACCCGCGTCAGCCGATGGGGAAGCGTCCCGTACCACACGCCGGCGAGTCCGAAGCCGAAGGCGAGGCACAGCACCCCACCCACCGCGTCCAGCCAGAAGTGGTTGGCGGTGGAGACGATGACGAGGAGGGTGAGGGCGGGGTAGCACAGTCCGAGGACCCTGGCCCACAGTGGCTTGGCCAGCAGGGCGATGGTGATGCCGCACCACAGCGACCAGCCGATGTGCATCGACGGCATCGCGGCGTACTGGTTGGACATCGAGGCGAGGTTGCCGGACGCCATCGAGCCCCAGGTGCCGTGGTCGACGAGGGTGTCGACGAAGCCGCCGCCCGCCATCAGCCGGGGCGGTGCCAGCGGGAAGAAGTAATAGCCGAGCAGGGCGACGCCGGTGGTGGCGAACAGGGCCAGCCGCGCCGCGGCATAGCGGCCCGGGTGCCAGCGGTAGAGCCAGACCAGCACCCCGATCGTCACGATGAAGTGCAGTGTCGCGTAGTAGTAGTTCATCGACACGATCAGCCACGTCACGGAGTCGACCGCGTGGTTGACGGTACGCTCGACGGCGATGCCCAGGGAGTGCTCCGCCTGCCAGATCCAGTCGGCGTTCCTCAGCGCCTTGGCCTTCTGCTCCGGAACGGCGTTGCGGATCATCGAATACGTCCAGTAGCTGACCGCGATCAGCAGGACCTCGAACCAGAGCCGGGGGGTGCGCGGGGACCTCAGCCGGGCCAACCGGCCCTCGTCCGCCGGACGGACCGCGGGTTCCCCGGTGGGTGTCGGGGTGGTCGGCAGGCCGTCCAGAGTCCTCGTATTCGCATCACCCATAGGCAGACAGTCTGCCAGAAAGGGGCGTGTCGCCGATCATCCTTCGGTCGGGTATTCGATGCCACATATCGGTCTTGAGGGGGACGCCGGGCCCCCGTCGTTCTCGGGGCCGCACACGTCAAAGAGCCCGCAGCGGCTTCGGGATCCGGGCCGTTTTCGGGGCCGAGGCGGTCGAGCCGCGGACCACCAGCTCGGGGTGGAAGACGAACTCGCTGTGGGGAGCGGGGGTGCCGCCGATCTCCTCCAGCAGCGCACGCACCGCCGCCTGACCCATGGCCGTGACCGGCTGCCGGATCGTGGTCAGCGGTGGGTCGGTGAAGGCGATCAAGGGGGAGTCGTCGAAGCCGACGACGGAGACGTCCCGCGGGACGTCGAGTCCGCGCTGGCGGGCCGCGCGGATCGCACCGAGCGCCATCATGTCGCTGGCGCAGACGATGGCCGTCGCGCCCCGCTCGATCAGCGCGCCGGCCGCGGCCTGCCCGCCCTCCAGGGTGTAGAGGGAGTGCTGGATGAACGGCTCCGCCTCGGCCGGGCCGGTCTGCAGCCGCTCCTGCATGCTGCGGACGAAGCCCTCGATCTTGCGCTGCACGGGGACGAAGCGTTTCGGGCCGAGTGCCAGCCCGATCCGCCGGTGCCCGAGCGCGCCGAGGTGGGTGATCGCCAGGTCCACCGCGGCCCGGTCGTCGGGGGAGACGAACGGGGCCTGCACCTTGTCGGAGAAGCCGTTGATGAGGACGAACGGCACGCCCTGGCCGCGCAGCTGTTCATAGCGCTGCATGTCGGCGGAGGTGTCGGCGTGCAGCCCGGAGACGAAGATGATGCCGGCCACCCCGCGGTCGACCAGCATCTCGGTCAGCTCGTCCTCCGTGGAGCCGCCCGGCGTCTGGGTCGCGAGGACCGGCGTATAGCCCTGGCGGGTCAGTGCCTGCCCGATGACCTGCGCGAAGGCCGGGAAGATCGGGTTCTCCAGCTCCGGGGTGATCAGTCCGACCAGCCCTGCGCTGCGCTGCCGCAGCCGCACCGGGCGTTCGTAACCCAGCACGTCGAGGGCGGCAAGCACCAACTGGCGGGTGGTGGCGGAGACACCGGGCTTCCCGTTGAGAACCCGGCTGACGGTGGCCTCGCTGACACCCGCCTGTGCTGCGATATCGGCCAGCCGGGCGGTCATGAGGGGGACTTTACCGTTCGGCTGTCAGATTGCCCACCAGGTGCAGCTGTCACCGGGCAGCACCGCGCTGCCGTCGTTGACGGTCACCGGGGTGCTGGCCAGCAGGGGGGTCCCGGGCGCCGGGAAGGCGAGGTCGCGGTCCAGGGTGTTGACGGTGCACAGCAGGCCGGGGCGGTGGAAGGCGAGCACCCCCTCGGGCGCGGACACCCAGGTCATCGGCCCGTCGCCCAGCCCCGGCAGCCGGCGGCGCAGGGCCAGCGCGGTGCGGTAGAGCTCCAGGGTGGAGGCGGGGTCGCCGGTCTGTGCGGCGACGGTCAGCGCGCGCCAGTCGGCGGGCTGCGGCAGCCAGCTGCCGCCGGGCCCGAAGCCGTACGGCGGCCGCTCGCCGGACCAGGGGAGCGGGACCCGGCAGCCGTCGCGGAAGCCGTCCTGGCCGCTGGTGTCACCTGCGTCGGCGGCGGGGGCGTCGGCCGCCGGGGCGGGGCGGCGGCCGCGGAAGAACGCCGGGTCCTGGCGGACCTCGTCGGGCAGGTCGGTGACCTCGGGCAGGCCCAGTTCCTCGCCCTGGTAGAGGTAGGCGGAGCCGGGCAGCGCCAGCATCAGGAGGGTGGCGGCGCGGGCGCGGTCCAGGCCGCCGCCGAGGCGGGTGGTGTGGCGTACGACGTCGTGGTTGGACAGGACCCAGGTGGTGGGGGCGGAGACCGGGCGCATGGCGTCGAGCGAGGTGTCGATCGCCTCGCGGAGGGCGGGCGCGTCCCAGTCGGTGTTCAGGTAATGGAAGTTGAAGGCCTGGTGGAGTTCGTCGGGGCGCAGGTAGCGGGCGGTGCGTTCGACGGTGGGGGTCCAGGCCTCTGCGACCGCGATCCGCTCGCCCGCATACTCATCGAGGACGGTGCGCCAGGTGCGGTGGATGGCGTGCACCCCGTCCTGGTCGAAGAACGGCAGGACCTGGGTACCGATCAGCTGGGCCTGTTGGCCGTGGCCGATGTCCGGCAG
>NZ_SDIG01000136.1:0-18772 GCF_004122755.1 Streptomyces sp. TM32 | reverse complement strand
CCCGCAACTCCCCCCGCCCCAAGCCCCCGCAGCAGGGTCAGCGCCAGTACCGCGGCGCAGGCCATCACGCCCGCGGCGACCAGTACCGCCGTCTGCAGCCCGTCGGTGAACGCCGTACGTGCCGCGGTCAGCAGGGATCCACCGGCCCGGCCCGGGAGTTCGGCGGCCACCGCGAGGGCGCCGGCAAGCGTCTCCCGCGCCGCGCCGGACGCCGCCGGGGGAAGGCCGGTGGGCAGGGCGTCGCCGATGCCGCTCCGGTAGACGGCGCTCCCGATGCTGCCCAGGAGGGCCATGCCCAGCGCGCCGCCCAGTTCGGTGCCGGACTCCAGTACGGCCGAGGCGGAACCGGCCCGCTCGGGCGGTGCGAGGCCGATGGCCATTTCGTTGCCGAGCGACATCACCATCACCAGGCCCGAGGCGTAGACCGACGAGCCGACCAGGACGAACCACAGGGCCGAGCCCGGCTCCAGCCAGGACAGCCAGACGAAACCGCCGGCCGCGACGGCGAATCCCATGGCGATGATGCAGGCCCGGTCGATCCGCTGGGCGAGCGCCGTGGCCGCCGGGGCCATCCCGCCCACCGCAAGGGTGGGCAGCAGGTTCCACAGTGCCGCTTCCATGGGGCTCATGCCGCGTACGGACTGCAGGTATTGGGTGAAGAACACCGCACAGCCGACGATGGCGAACATCGCCAGCAGGTTCAGCAGCACCGAGACGCTGAACCCGCGGTTGCGGAACAGCGCCAGGTCCAGCATCGGATGGCGGGCGGTGCGCTGGCGGTGGACGAAGGCCGCGGCGGCCAACAGGCCGCCGACCAGGGCGAGGACGGGCAGCACCGCCACGCCGTCGCGGGCGATCTCCTTGATGCCGTAGACCGCCGGCAGCATCGCGAGCAGCGACAGCAGCGAGCCGGTCAGATCGAAGCGCCCGGCAGCCGGGTTCTTGAACTCCGGGAGCAGCAGCGGCCCGCAGACGAGCAGCAGCACCATCGCCGGTGCGTTCATCAAGAACACCGAACCCCACCAGAAGTGTTCCAGGAGCACACCGCTGAGCACCGGACCGATCGCGATGCCGCCGGTCACCGCGGCCGACCAGACCGCGACCGCCGCGCCGCGCTGCTTGGCGTCATGGAAGAGGTTGCGGATCAGGGCGAGCGTGGACGGCATCAGGGTCGCGCCGCCGACGCCGAGCAACGCCCGTGCGGCGATGAGCATGCCGGCGCTCTGCGCGTAGGCGGCGCACCCGGAGGCGAGGCCGAAGAGGAGGGCGCCGGACAGCAGCAGCTTGCGGCGGCCGATGCGGTCACCCAGGGCGCCCATGGTGATCAGCAGGCCGGCCAGCACGAAGCCGTAGACGTCCAGGATCCACAGCTGCTGGACGCTGCTGGGCTCCAGTTCGGCGGTCAGGAACGGCACCGCGAAGTAGAGCACCGAGACGTCCATCGAGACGAGAAGGCAGGGCAGCAGAAGCACGCCCAGGGCGGTCCACTCCCGGCGGCCGGCCCGCGTTGGCGTCGACGAGGGCGATGACGTGGGCGATGTGTACGAGGTAAACGACATGGGTGACACGGTAAACAGGCAGCGCTTACGGCGCAAACATCAGTCCCAGTAAGGGTTTTGGGCGTTCGTCACACTAGTGCACTGGAGCGAGGAGACTCCCCGGTGGGGCCGCACACTGCTACCCTCGATGCAGCAAAACCGCCCTAGTGCACTAGTACGGAGGCCGTCCCGTGGCACAGCCCGCCCCGCCGCCCTACCGCCGGATCACCGACGAGATCCGGCGCCGTATCGACACCGGCGAGCTGGCGCCGGGCGACCGGGTGCCCTCGACCCGGCGGATCACCCAGGAGTGGGGCGTGGCCATGGCGACCGCCACCAAGGTGCTCACCACGCTGCGTCAGGAGGGCCTGGTCCGGGCCGTACCGGGGGTGGGCACGGTGGTGGCCGAGCCGCCGTCGCCGCGGGCCACGGGCGCGGCGGCCCCGCGGGAGCGGCGCCCGCGCGAGACGGACCGCGGGTTGAGCCGCGGGAGCGTCGTACGGGCCGGGGTCCGGGTCGCCGATGCCGAGGGACTGCGGGCGCTGTCGATGCGCCGGGTCGCCGCCGAGTTCGGGGTGTCGTCGATGGCGCTCTACCGTCATGTGGCCGGCAAGGACGAACTGGTGCTGCTGATGGCGGAGGCCGCGTTCGCCGACATCGAGCTGCCCGAGCCCGCCCCGGACGGCTGGCGCGCGCGGATGGAGGCGGGGGCACGGCTGCAATGGGAGCTCTACCGGCGCCACCCCTGGCTGGCGCAGTACCTGTCGATCACCCGGCCGCAGCCGATGCCGCGGGCGATGGCACTGGTCGAGTGGACCATGGCGCGGGTGACCGGCATCGACCCGGTGACGCTGATCCACATGGCCATCACGCTGCTGAACCACGTGCTCGCCACCGCCGCCGGCTTCGAGGACGATCTGGAGGCCGAGCAGGAGACCGGCCTGGACCGGAACCAGTGGATGGCGGCCATGGAGCCGGTGTTCGAAGGCATTCTCACCTCGGGCTCGTACCCCATGTACGCGGGGATCTCGGGGGCCGACGAGGGCGTGGTGAACCTGGAGTCGATCTTCGAGTTCGGGCTGGCCCGCCTCCTGGACGGGATGGCGACACTGATCGACGGACAAGGCACGGGATCCGACGGCGCCGGCTGAACTCCCGGCGAGGGCCCGGCGTTCGCCTTCCCGACGAAGGCCCGGCGTCTCCCTTCCCGATGAGGGCCCGTGCCGGCCGGCTCCACTCCGCGCTGCCCCCACCACCGTCCGATCCCCCACAACAGCCGCCCGAGCCTGCCGAGCCCGCCGCGCCCCACCGCCCCCGCCGTCCACCACCATGTCCCTCATGAACCGCACCCCTGACAACGACCCGCCCACCGGTTCCGGGCGGCCCCCCTCCGGGCTGCCGGGCCCGGTCGCCTTCCAGCTCGTGCTGCTGCGCCGGATGGCCGACCACCACCCGGGCCTGGTCGAGGACGCGCTGCGCACCCTGGAGGTCTCCCGCGCCGACCTGCGCGAGGCCAACCGCCGGTGGCAGGCGCGGATGCACGCCCCGCGGGCGCCCGGCGGCATCCAGCCTTATCGTGCGCTGCTCGGCACCCCCGAGACCGTCGCCCCCCGCCGGATCGGCGATCTCACCTGCGAGGCCGTGACCTGGCCCGTCCCGCTCTGGCCCGGCCTCCGGTTCGAGGTCCTCACCGCCGGCCGGGGCACCGTCTGGAACGCCTGGCTGATCCGGGCACCCGGCGCCACCGCCCCTGACCTGCGTACGACCGCGGATCTACGGCCCTGGTCCTGCACGGTCGACGAGGTCGCCCGCGCCTTCGCCCCTGCCCGCCCGATGGAGGGCAGCGCCCCCACCCGCTGGCGCCTGGCCTGTACCGCCCCCCGACCCGACGGCACCCCGCAGGACATCGTCCCCGAATTCACCTGGGGTCTGTACCAGCGGCTGACCGGCTGAGCGCCCGCCGCGGGGGTTCGCCGGGCCGCCTCACTCCGCTGCCGCAACCCCCCGTCACCCGTCCCCCGAGCGGACCTCCCGACAGGCGGCCGGCCGCGTGCGACCGGAGGATGACGCACAGCGGCTCCTCGCGAACGGGCCGCCCGAGCGCTCCGTCCACACCGGCCCGTCGGGGAGGAATCACCCATGAACATCAGCCTCGCCCAATTGCGCCGCTGCTCGGCCGCCATCGACGTCGGCGCCGCCCGGACCAGGGTGTATGTGAAGAACCAGGGGCTGGTCGTGGATGAACCGACCGTCGCGGCCATCAACACCCGTACGGGGGCGCTGCTGGCGGTCGGCGCCCAGGCGGAGGTGATGGACGGCCGCACTCCGGACTACATCCGGGTCGTGCGCCCGGTCTCGAACGGCACCATCGTCGACATCGACATGGCGCAACGGCTGCTGCGCACCCTGGTCGGTGACAAGCTGCGCAAGACCTGGCGGCGGCGTCCCTCGACGCGGGCCGCGGTCTGCCTCCCGCACGGCAGCGAGCCGTTGGCGCAGCGGGCAGCCGTGGAGACGCTGACCGGGCTGGGGGCGCGGCGGGTGGAGCTGGTCGACACCCTGGTCGCCGCCGCGGTGGGGACGGGTCTGCCGGTCGAACAGCCCGAGGCCACGATGATCATGGTGTGTGGCGCGGGAACCACGCAGGTCGCAGTGCTCTCCCTCGGTTCGATCGTGGCGGCGGAGACCGTGCCGGTGGGCGGCAACGCCATCGACCATGCGGTCATCCAGCATCTGCGGCTGCACCACGAGCTGATGCTGGCGGGTCAGGCCGTCCGTCCGCTGCAGATGGTGCTCTCCGGGGGCGACGGTCTCACCCCCGGCTCCACCGAGGTGCACGGCCGGGACCTGGTCAGCGGCATGGCGCGCTCCGTCCATGTCGACACCGAGCGGGTACGGGATGCCATCACCACCCCGCTGACCGCGATCCTCGACGCCATCGGGGCCGTCCTGCGGCGCTGCCCACCGGACCTGGTGGCCGACCTCGGGGAGCGCGGCATCGTGCTGGCGGGCGGCAGCGCCCTGATCCCCGGCCTGGAGCCGATGATCCATCAGGCCACGACGATGCCGGTGCACACCGCGGACCGCCCCGACATCTGCGCTGTCATGGGGCTCGGCGCCATGATCGAGGGCAAAGTACAGCCCCTGCACCTCGACCCGATGGCCCCCTAGGTGTGCTGTCCCTGCACGTGGGTGACGGCGACATACCGTGGCCCGCAAGGGGGCCGAACGACCGTCACGGAAGATCGGAACCGGCGATCCGGCCGACCGCCTCGATCACAGGGGCTGCACCATCTTCTTCAACAATCCGGTGAGACAGTGCCTTGGCCCGGGCACGGTGTCGCGGGTTGTGAACCGCCTCGCTGACAGCGAGGGCAAGGCGCTTCTCGTTGATTTTCGAGAAAGGCACCATCGTTGGGGCCACTCCGAGAGCGACTAGGCGGGAGGCCCAGAAATGCATATCAAATAGCAGGGGAACCGGCACCGCCGGGACTCCGGCCCGCAATCCGGCCGCGGACGTTCCTGCACCTGCATGGTGCACAACGGCAGCGGTCCGAGGGAAGAGCCACTCATGAGAGACCTCCCCAACGGATAGAATGTCGTCGCCTTTCCCTCTCAGGCCTGCCCACCCCCCTTGGATTACCCCGCGCATTCCTGCCTGCCGTACCGCGGTAACAGCCATGGCGGCAAGCCGTTCGCTCCGCTTTGCGGAGGGGCCCATGCTACCGAAGCCCACGAAAACCGGAGGTGGACCGTTTTCGATGAATTCGACGAGTTCTTGCGGAGGCTGCCATTGCTGCGGTGGCGTCGGCCACCAATAACCGGCCACCTCCAGCCCCGCGCGCCAGTCAGGCGGCCGCGGCACCACATGGCGGCTAAAACCATGCCAGACCGGCCAACGCGTCAAGAGATACCTTCGGTCGCGTTCCTTGAGGTCCTTGAGGCCCAATTCCGAAATCGCAGCCCTGTGCAAGCGCATGGTCGTATACATCATCCCATGACCAGTCACGTGGTTCGCCCAGGGACCAAGGGACCTCTGGCTCAGGCCGAGCGGCGGGAAGCAGCGACTCGGCATCACGGGCGCAAGGAAGACGCCCATACTTGGCAGCCCGAGGCTCTTGCCCACCGAGTACACCAGAGGCATCACGCCTTGAGAACACAGAAGAACGTCGGCCCCTTGCCGGGCCGCTTCAAGCACGCCTTGTCCGCACTCGGCAAGGAGAGGCGGAGCGAGTCGGGCCACAGCAAGTTTGGTGCGTAAACCCCCACCGTGCAGACCAACATGGTCACGTACTGCACGAGCCCACTGCTCCGGGTCGCCGGGAATTGACCGATAGTCCAGCCCGCAGGAGCGGACCAGCGCCTCGAATCTCTCATGTGTGGCTATCGCCACCCGATAGCCCGCCTCCTGCAACCTACGGCCCAGGCCGGTATAAGGCGCCACGTCCCCCATGGTGCCGGCTGCAACGATGAGTGTCCGCACGGCGATCTCCCCTCACGTGTTACATGTCATTCGCTGCCGCACGACTCCGTTCTCGCGATTTTATCCTCGCCTCGACCGGCCTACAGTTCCCATCAGGATCCGGATACCCGGCACAACAGGGGAAAGTGAAGCCGTACATGGCCAGAAGAGCGACAGTGATCAAACACAGATTACGAATGTTGCGGAAGATCACCGCAAACCGCCCCTGCGGAATACATCACGAAGATGGTTGGATGCCGCACAGCCCGACTCGCGCAATTTTAGCCATCTATTCACCTTCAGGAAAAGGCTTGATCTTATTTCCACTCATCTGGGCTAATCAGGGGCCACCCCGCGCCGATCTTGGAATTCGGTCGGGCAAGCCGTGCCGCTGAATCCTCGCCAGACCGGCAAGGCCGGTGGAAACCTGGCCAGTTCGGTCGTGACGGGGCTCTGGCCATTGGTGCTTTCGGGTGAAGCGACAGCGGAAGTCTTGCCGGCACGGTCGGCCAGATGGATTAATATTTGCCACCCCCACCGGATCGGGCGCCCAACCCATCCGCGGCGGCTCGCCGGCGACTGTGGATCTTGCCCAACGCCCAAGGCAGAGACAGACGTTGTCTTTGATCAGATCCCAGCGAACGGTTCGGCATCACTCATTTTTGCAACGGGTCCCGCCAGCGGCGGAATGCGTTTGCGCCTAAAGGCGTGGAGACCGTTCACTCGGCGCCGTTCGATATCCCGGTGGCCAGATTGGCGCAGGGCAGCAGTCGTCAGTGGCATTGAGTGGACAGCCGCAAATCGATATTTTCCCTGAGCCGGGTGCTCACGAGCCAATCCGGAGGTACCCCCAGTGATCGTTCTCGTCGTCACCCCCACGGCAGGTGCGTCATGAGCGGATCGACCGCCGCACGGAGCCATGGCACGCAGGCTCGGGACGCCGTAGTTACGGGCGTTGGTTTCTGCCTCCCCGGTCGAGAGCGTCCGGTGTTGACAGCCGACGACCTGTGGCAGGTCGCCTCCCGCGGCGAAACCTGCCTGGTGCTGGATGACTTCTACTTCGGCTCGGTCAACCTCTCCGATGCGCTCTTTGCCGAGATCTTGCCCGACATGCCTGACATCTTCGCCCGCAACTACACCGCAGCTCACCGTTTCGGCCTGGTTTCCTTGGTCCAGGCCTGTGCAGACGCACGTCTGGACTTCCGGGCGGACGAGCTCACCCAGGCTGCCATTCTGGTTGGCCGCGGCGGTATCGACGCCAACATCGACAGCTATCTCGCGGCGTTGCGAGTAAATGCCAGCCATTTCAGCCCGCATGAAGCCACCGAGCTTTTCGCCGCGATGGAGCAGGCGATCACTCCGTCCGACGTCGCACTGGTCCAGGGAGGGCTGACCCGCACCAAGGGCCCCTGCTACACGGTCTCGTCAGGCTGTGCCTCTTCCGCCCTGCAGATCGGCAACGCCCATCGGATGATCGCCAGCGGCGAGGCGGACGTGGTGCTCGTTACGGGCGTCGACGTCTTCCGGGCCGACATGCTCCGGAACATCCAGCAGACGCTGCTGAGTATTCAGGAGCGGTACGGGGACACCCAGTCGGCGGACCTTCCTGCTCTGCCTCCTCCCGCTTCCCTGATGCGGCCCTACGACCGTCGCGGCGTGTGCGTCAACTACGGCGAGGGGGCGGCGACCGTGATCCTGGAGGCTCGGGATCACGCCACCCGGCGGGGCGCCCACACATACGGCCAGGTACTTGCCCAGGCCACCGTCCGTGACGGGCTGGCCCATCCGCTGGCTCCTGACGAGACGGGAGCCGCGCTGGCCACCGCCGCGAGGCGGTGCCTCGGAGACCGCTGGACCCTCGATCAGATTCCCTACGTACACGGCGCTTGCGACGGACAAGACGTCGTGAACGCATTCGAGGCCGGCGCCGTACGGGAACTGTACGGCGCCGGCCCCGACCGCGTGTTGATGACCTCCCAGGAAGGCTGCTTCGGTCACAACGGCGCCCCGGCGGGCTGCCTTGGTGTGGCGCTGACGCTGCTGATGATGGAGCGCGATGAGGTGTGCCCCACCACCAACTGTGAGGAACCCCTCGAAGACCTGGCGTTCGACCCCGTTCCGGGAACCGTTCCCCGGCAGCTCGACTTCGACTACGCGCTCAACTTCAATCACCAACTCGGTGGCCTGAAGAGCGCCATCCTCCTTGGGGGCCCCGAAGTGGCGACGACGCTTCAGACCACATGACGAGCGGTGGTCGCGGTGGTGGCGAACGGCCCGGCGGCGCGGGATACCCGCAGCCGCTGGGTCGCCTCCTGCCGGGCGTCCCCGGTGGACTGCACGGTCATGCGCGCTCACCAGCACTCAGCCGGGCTCCCGCCGCCCAGGAAGCCCCGCGCCGGATCGGACGCCCTCTCTCGCAAGCCTCGCGCGTTACAGCCTCCGCGCGTTCCAGGCCACCACCGCAGGGCGGTCGTGTTCGGTCCCCAGCACGCCCACCGTCCCGGTCTCGAAGGTGAAGAGCCCGCCGGCGGCGGCCGGCAGCCCGAGACGTCGGGCGGCCAGCACCCGCAGGAAGTGCGCATGCCCCACCAGCGCCACATCGCCCTCGTCGGCGGCGAGCTGTGGCGCGATCCGCGCCAGCACCCGGTCGGCGCGCGCCCCTACCTGCTCGGGCGTCTCCCCCGGATGTGCCGCCGGCCCCTCGGCGACACCGTCGGA
The DNA here is from genome assembly GCF_004122755.1 of Streptomyces sp. TM32. Lineage (NCBI taxonomy): Bacteria > Bacillati > Actinomycetota > Actinomycetes > Kitasatosporales > Streptomycetaceae > Streptomyces > Streptomyces sp. TM32. Next base: position 10,054 of record NZ_SDIG01000136.1, on the reverse strand, counting down.
GAACAGATACCAGCCGGGCCGGCCGCGGTGGATCTCGACGGTGGTGATGCCCTCGTAGCCGCCGTAGTCCCATTCCCGCAGGTCGGCGTCGATCTGCGGGCGGGCGAGGCCCGCCAGCCCGGCGGTGCGCAGCGCCCGCTGCATCGGGCTGGCGTACACCGGCCCGATCTTCCGGTCCGACAGCAGCGGCCGCAGGGCGCGGGCCTGCTCCTCACCGTCCACGGTCAGCGGCAGATCGGTCCAGCTGGTGTGCCGGCCGTCCCTGCTCCACTCGGTCTCACCGTGCCGGACCAGAAGGAGATCGCTCACGAGCTCTGCGCCTGCTGTCCCTCTTCGCCCTGCGCCTGCTCGGCCTGCTGGGCCTCGGCGACCGACGCCCGGACCTCGTCCATGTCCAGCGCGCGGGCCTGGCCGATGACGTCCTCCAGGGCCTCCGCGGGCAGCGCGCCCGGCTGGGCGAAGACGGCGATGTTCTCCCGGACGATCATCACGGTCGGGATGGACTGGATCTGGAGGGCCTGCGCCAGCTCGGGCTGCGCCTCCGTGTCGACCTTGGCGAAGACCAGGTCGTCGTGCGTCTCCGACGACTTCTCGAAGACCGGGCCGAACTGCTTGCACGGCCCGCACCACTCGGCCCAGAAGTCGATCAAAACGAAATCGTTGCCGGAGACGATTTCGTCGAAGTTTTCCTTGGTGAGCTCGATGGTGCTCATGCGAATTTCCCTGCTTCCGGTCTGTCGACGATTACCAGTCGGTCTCCGGCTGCGGTAACGGGAACATCCCGTGACGTATTCCGCGCGCCGGACCGTCCCGCACCCCTGCCCACCGATCACGTTCCTAGACATCCCGATTCACGTGGGGCTCGCCACGCCGTCCGACGCCCTCCGGCCCGGCGCCCACAAGGCCTCCGCCGCCCCTGCGCGGGGGCGCCGGCCCGGCTTCCCGCCGCGCACAGCGCCCCTCACCGGCCGGTGCGGCAACCGACGGCCGCCGCGCCCCGGCCGTACTCCGGCTTCCACCCCGCAGGGCGCCGCCGGCCGGCTACCCCTTCGCCTTTGCGTACTCGGTCGCCATACCGCCCGCGAAGTCGTACACGACGACCTGCTCGTCGCCGACGACCCAGGCGTCGTGACCCGGCGGAGCGACGAAGACGTCGCCGGGTCCCACTTCGGACTCCGCGCCGTCATTCATCCGGATCCGCATACGGCCCTGCACCATGAAGCAGTTGTGGTGGATCTCGCAGGTGTCGGTCCCGGCGAGCGGGCGTATCGACTCCGACCAGCGCCATCCGGGGTCGAAGGTCGCCACGGCGAAGTCCAGCCCGGTGAGGTGCAGGGCTTCGAGGTGACCTAGGGGAAAGTCGCGCCGTTCATCCGGCTTGTCGACCGTCTTGACTTCCAACAACATGACGGTTCCCTCCTGCCACCCCCCTGGTCGTGCATGCGTGCCCCCCGGCCCTTCCATCTGTCCTTCCATCTGTCCTTCCATGGTGCGCCGCGACCGGGCACCCGGCCACCGGTGAGGCCGTCCCGCCGGGGCCGCCCGGCCGGGATGTCGCCGGGGAGGTGCGGTGGCGCGCAGCCGCCTCCCCCGGCGGCTAGCATCCCGAAAGGACCGCAAAGAACGGAGCATCCTTCTGTGCGTCATCTGCGCGTAGGCGTCGCCATCTTGACCATGGGGAACCGCCCCGCCGAGCTACAGGCCCTGCTGGATTCGATCGCCAAGCAGGACCTCCAGCCGGCGCACATCGTGGTCATCGGAAACGGCTCGCCGCTCCCCCCGCTGCCGCACGGCGCGCGGGGCGTCGAGCTGACCGACAACCTCGGCGTCTCCGGTGGCCGGAACGTCGCCCTGGACGAGCTGCGCAAGCTCGGGGACCTCGACCTGGTGATCGACCTGGACGACGACGGCCTGCTGATCAGCCCCGACGTCTTCAGCCGGCTGGCCGAACTGCACCGCCGCGAGCCGAAGTTGGGGATCGTGAGCTTCCGCATCGCCGACGAACTGGGCCGCACCCAGCGCCGCCACGTCCCCCGCCTGCGGGTCGGCGACCCGGCGCGCGGCGGCCTGGTCACCACCTTCCTCGGCGGCGGGCACTCGCTGTCCGTCCCGATGCTGGACAGAATCGGCGGCTGGCCCGAGGAATTCTTCTACGCGCACGAGGAAACCGACCTCGCCTGGCGGGCCTTGGACGACGGCTGGGACATCCGCTACGCACCGGAGCTCGTACTCCAGCACCCCTACACCTCCCCCACCCGGCACGCCGTCTTCCACCGTATGGTCGCCCGCAACCGCGTCTGGCTGGCCAAGCGCCACCTGCCCGCCCTCCTGGTACCGCTCTACCTGGGCGTATGGGCCATACTGACGGCCGCCCGCACCCGCTCCCTGCCCGGCATCCGCGCCTGGGCCGCGGGTTTCGCCGAGGGAGTCCGCACCCCCTGCGGCCGCCGCCGCCCGATGCACTGGCGCACGGTATGGCGCATGACGAAACTCGGCCGCCCACCGGTCATCTGACGCCCGACGCCCATGTGTCCTAGCCGCCGATCCGGCCGTGCACCAGGATCGGCACGTAGCCGGCCAGCGGGGCCGCGGGGACCCGTACCTCGAACGCGTTCTTCCACGTCCATACCGGCACCGCGTAGAAGTCGGCTTCCTTCCTGATGGGGCCGTTGATGGCGACGACGTGTTCGCCCTCGGGCTCCGTGCGGCCCCAGATAGGGGCCGGCGAGGTCGGCGACGACCTTGAGCATGAGCATTTTGAGCCCGTCGGAATCGAGCCCGAGATCGCCCTGGTCGCGGAAGGCCGACTCGCTGCCGCGCACATCGACGGCCACCTGGAGCGGCCCGGCGGCGGTCCGGAGGATCCGCAGGACCCGTTCCCGGCCGCCGGCATCGAACCTCAGCACCCAGTGGTCGCCCGGGATCTTCGTCTCGATGGTCGTCGTGTGCAGGTCGACGGTGAAGCCCGCGACCTGCCCCAGCCGCCAGCCCTTGATCCTCAGGTCGAAGGCGAGGTCGTCGTCGACCTTGCCCGCGTTCAGGGTGGCGATGTGCTCGGGGTCGAGGGTGAAGGCGTCCAGGACGGGTTCCTTCACGTTGAACAGCCGGACGATCTCCTCCGAGAAGAGTGTCTGCGCCTCGTACATCAGCGGCGAGCGGATCTTCAGCAGCTTGCCCAGGCTCCGCGTCAGCACGAAGTCCAGGTCGAACAGCGGGCCGTACGGGACCTCCATCGGCTGCGCCGCCTTCGCGTCACGCTGCTTCAGGCGCCCTTTCAGCAGCACGCCCGCACCGGTGGTGATCCCGTTGAAGGCCGTGCCCTCGTAGACGGCACGCAGGAGTTGCACGAACCGGGCCCGGTCGTGCTGGAGGAAGCTGCGGACGGCGGCAGCCATACCGCAGGTGCCATAGAAGTACTGGTTGAGCTGGTCCGGGTGGTCGATGAGCGTGTTCGCCCGCGCCGCGTCCGGCCCGGTGAACGACGGCTGTGCCGCCCTCAGGTCGCTGACGGCCTGCTTGGCCTCTGCAATCTCCATGATCGAATCCCCCACTCTCCGCGGCCGCCGGCGGCGGACCCCGCAGGCCGCGAGTGTGACGAATGCGACATAAAGGGCATAGTCGCCTTATAGCCATCATTGCGCCCATCATTCGGCTGTATCGGCGTTCATCCCGCGCGGCGCCTCAGGCGGCGCGACAGCCGACCGGCGGTGGTGGGTGACGACGCGTCACCCGCACGCCCCCACGCGCCCGGCCGTCCGGAGTGGCTCAGCCCTCCAGGTGAGCGTGCGTCAAGGTCGTTGCCGACGGCGCCACTCCGGTGGGTTACTTGATTCACGCCGGTGAGCCGCACCCTCCCCCCAGGGGATGTGCGGCCCATGCCTGCGGGGCCACCTGCCAGGAGAGTGCGTCAGAAGGCGGCGTGAAGCTCCGCTGTCCACCGGTCCGGGCGCGCGTCCACTACGCGTCCGCCACGTGCCCGCTGGATCTTGGTCTGAACGGATGAACGGGGGCCACCGCGCTGTGGCGGTGCCCCCCGTTCTCACGTTTCCCCAGGTAGAAAGGGTCTCCCCCCTGGGTGCTGCGGTGGGGCGGGTGGGACTCGAACCCACGGCCGACGGATTATGAGTCCGCTGCTCTAACCGGCTGAGCTACCGCCCCCCACGGCGCGTCGCGCACATTTGTGCGCGCCGTCTGCCGCAGCATAGCCGCTCATACGATCTGCTGCCCGTGAGGGCTGCCGTCCGGCGACCACGCACGCCCAAGAGGACCGCGATCACCGGGGGTTCGGTTCCATGGCACAAGAAAAAGGACCCCTCACGGGGTCCTCGTTCCTTCTGCTCCCCCGACTGGACTCGAACCAGTAACCCTCCGGTTAACAGCCGAATGCTCTGCCAATTGAGCTACAGGGGACCGAGCTCCCCCGACTGGACTCGAACCAGTAACCTGCCGGTTAACAGCCGGCTGCTCTGCCAATTGAGCTACAGGGGATTGCTCTGTGTGCCTCGAATGCGCCGCTGTCCGGGGGAACCGGACGGCGCGCGCTCGCTGCGACACATACATTAGCGCAAGCAGGGGGGTGCTCCGCCAATCGGTATCGCCTCAGGTCACCTCGGGTGATCTGCGGCCCCGGAGGGTAGGCGCGCGGCACAGCCCGGCACTCCGGTGCGTACCGGCACCGGGCGGGAACCGACGAGAGGGAAAGGTGGAGCAATGCGCTACCGGCTCACGTTCATCGCGGGACTGGCCACCGGGTACGTGCTCGGCACACGAGCCGGCCGGGAGCGGTATGAGCAGCTCCGCAAGGCCGCCCAGCGGGTCACCCAGAATCCGGCGGTCCGGAACACTGCCGAGTCCGCCGCGCTGACCGGGCGCGACGCGGCCTCGAAGGCGTTCGGGACGGTGTCGGCCAAGGTCGGGGAACGGATGCCGCACGCCGTCAGTGACCGGGTCCGTTCGCTGCGCGAGCAGCGCGGCTCCGACGAGGACGAGTGGGGTACCAGTAATACCTGAGTGGGGGGAGCGAACTCGGCCGGGCCGACTCGGGGCCGGAGCCCGGTCGGGTAATCCCTGACTCTTTGCTCAGGGGTCTCATGCGGCATCATCTGGAGACATGGGGATAGTCGCCGGATTGGACAGTTCGTCCGAAAGCACACGGATCGTCGTCTGCGATGCGGACACGGGTGCCGTGATCAGGCAGGGGTATGCGCCGCACCCTGTCGAGAAGGGGCCCGAGGTCGATCCGCAGGCGTGGCTGATTTCCCTCGGTGAGGCGGCGGGCCACGGGCTGCTCGAAGGGGTTCAGGCGATCGGCGTCTCGGCGCAGCCGCACGGGCTGGTGCCGCTGGACGTCGAGGGCAACCTCGTCCGGCCCGCGCTGGTGGGCAATGACAAGCGGGCGCAGAGCGCGGCCGCGGATCTGATCGACTCGCTCGGCGGGCGCAGCGCCTGGGCGCAGGCCGTCGGGGCAGTACCGCAGGCGACGCATCCGGTGACGAAGATGCGCTGGCTGGCCCGTACGGAGCCGGCGCACGCGGCCCGGATCGCGGAGATCATGCAGCCGCAGGACTGGCTGGCGTGGCAGCTGCTGGGGCGGCCCGCCCGGCGTACGACGGACCGTGGCGGGGCCTCGGCGACCGGCTTCTGGTCGGCGGCGACCGCGACGTACCGGCCGGATCTGGTGGAGCTGGCGCTGGGCCATCAGGTGCGGCTGCCGGAGGTGCTGAGCCCGTCGGGGACGGCCGGGTTCACCCCGGAGGGGTTGCTGATCTCGGCCGGTACGGGCGAGACGATGGCGGCGACCTTCGGGCTCGGGGTCGGGGAGGGCGACGCCGTGGTGTCGCTGGGCGCCTCGGGGTCGGTGTTCGGGATCCATCACGAGGCGCTGGCCGACCCGACCGGGACGATCACCTCGTTCGCGGACGCGACCGGCCGGCATCTGCCGGTGGTGCACACCAGCAACGCGGTGCGGGTGCTGCGCGGTGCGGCGGAGATGCTGGGGACGGACCTGGAAGGGCTGTCCGAGCTGGCGCTGAAGTCGTCGCCCGGTGCGTACGGCATGGTGCTGCTGCCGTATCTGGAGGGTGAGCGGACGCCGCATCTGCCGCACACCGCCGGGTCGTTGCACGGGATGCGGCGGGAGAGCATGAAGCCGGAGCATCTGGCGCGGGCGGCCGTGGAGGGCATGCTCTGCGGGCTCGCGGACGCGCTGGACGTACTGCGCGGGCGGGGTGTGGCGGTGCACCGGGTGTTCCTGCTGGGCGCGGCGGCGGATCTGGGTGCGGTCCAGGCGGTGGCTCCGGGGCTGTTCGGGGTGCCGGTCGTGGTGCCGCAGCCGGGTGACTACGCGGCGCTGGGTGCGGCGCGGCAGGCGGCCTGGGCATGGGGGGTGGCGCACGGCACCCTCACCCCGGCCCCCGGCGCGGAGACCGGGCCGGGCGGCCCGAGCGCCTGGATCGATCCGCCCCTGTGGCCGGCCGCGGCGAGCCAGGTCTTCGAGCCGGGCGAGGAGTTGCCGGTCGGCCGGGCCGTGCGTCAGCAGTACATGGCGGTGCGGGACGAGGCCCATCCGGGGGCGTTCCAGCGGGAGGGGTGAGGCGGAGCCTGCCGGGCCTTCCGGTGGGAATTGCCGCGGACCGTGCGGGGGCCTCTCGGGGTCCGTGCGGGTGTCAGTCCAGGTAGCCGCGGAGCTGGTCGGCGAAGGCGTGGTCGCGGAGCTTGCCGAGGGTCTTGGACTCGATCTGTCGTATGCGTTCACGGGTGACGCCGAAGATCCGGCCGATCTCCTCCAGGGTGCGGGGGCGGCCGTCGGCGAGGCCGTAGCGGAGCTGGACGACCTTGCGCTCGCGCTCGCCGAGGGTGGACAGGACCGCGTCGAGGTGCTCGCGGAGCAGCAGGAACGCGGCGGATTCGACGGGTGAGGCGGCGTCGCCGTCCTCGATGAGGTCGCCGAGCGCGACGTCCTCCTCCTCGCCCACGGGGGCGTGCAGTGAGACCGGCTCCTGGGCCAGCCGCAGCACCTCGCTGACGCGTTCCCCGGTCAGGCCGAGGTGGGCGGCGACCTCCTCGGGGGTGGGTTCGTAGCCGCGTTCCTGGAGCATCCGGCGCTGGACGCGCACCACGCGGTTGATCAGCTCGACGACATGGACCGGGACGCGGATGGTCCGGGCCTGGTCGGCCAGGGCGCGGGACATCGCCTGGCGGATCCACCAGGTGGCGTAGGTGGAGAACTTGTAGCCGCGGGCGTAGTCGAACTTCTCGACGGCGCGGATCAGTCCGAGGTTCCCCTCCTGGACGAGGTCGAGCATGGTCAGTCCGCGGCCGACGTAGCGTTTGGCGACGGAGACCACCAGGCGCAGGTTGGCCTCGATCAGGCGGCGCTTGGCCATCCGGCCCAGGACCACCAGCCGGTCGAGGTCGACGGCGAGGCGGGTGGAGAGGTCGGGGGTGTTGGTGAGCTTTTCCTCGGCGAAGAGACCGGCCTCGACGCGGCGGGCGAGCTCGACCTCCTCGGCGGCGGTGAGCAGCGGGATCCGGCCGATCTCACGGAGGTACTGGCGGAAGAGGTCGGAGGACGGGCTGCCGGGCTCGGGGCGCGGCACCGGCTCCGGGGTGATCTCCTCGACGAGCATCTCGGCTGCGGGGGGTTCGGCCTGCTGCGGCACGGTGAGCGGTTCCGTGGCCGGGTCCGTGAGCGGTTCTTCTTCGGCGGCCGGCGCGTCGGCGAGGGTCTGGGTCTGCACGGGGGCGACCTCCAGGGTGATCGCTGCTGAGGCGGCAGAAAGGTCGGGCACGGTTGCGGCCGAGCCGCCGTCCGTCCCGTACGTCAAGAGCGGTTCCGCGGGGGTTTCCGGTGGGGGGCTTCCGGGACCGCCGCGCTCCGATGACTCAGGCACCGCTTTTCAGTGTGGAGTACGACACAGGCTTGCCACGAGGGGCGTGCGAGCACTTTTTGAGTCCGTTCTGTGACCGGACGGCTACCGCGGGGTGGCCCCGGGGTGCTCTGGGGCCCGGCCGGGCGGGCTACAGTGCGGCGGCGCCGCGCTCGCGCAGGGTCTTGCCGTACTGCTGGAGGACCCAGAGTTCCTGGAGCATGGCGGCGGAGCCCGCGTGGTCGCCCTGGGCCTCGCAGCGGCGGGCGGCGCCCTCCAGGTCGGCGATCCGGGCGTCGACGGCGGCGATGCGGACGGTCGCCAACTGGACGCCGGCATAGGCCTCGTCGGGATCCCGGCGGGTCAGCAGCGGTTCGACGGCGAGCTCGGTGACCAGGGCGCGGACGGTGTCGTCGGGGGCGGCCTCGCGCACCCGGGTGACGTAGGACTGGTCGGCGGCGCCGGCCGTGGCGCCGCCGGCCTCCTCGATGCACTGGCGGACCACGGCGTAGGGCGGGGCGGTGAACTCATCGGCCCCGTAGGCGTCGAAGGCCGGGGAGACCAGGTCGGGGCGTTGCAGCGCCAGCTTGAGGAGTTCTCGCTCGACGCGCCGGGCGGGGCTGCGGAGGTTGAGGGCCGGGCCGCGCGGGGCGGGCGCGGAGGGAGCCTGCTCGGGCGGCGCGGCCTGGCCGCGGCGCGGCGGGCGGCCCTGGTCGGGGCCACCGCCCTCGCGGCCGCGTTCGCGCGCCCAGCGGGCGAGCTGGCTGACCCGGCGGACGACGAACTGGGTGTCCAGGATGCCGAGCATGCCGGCGAGCTGGACGGCGGATTCGTGCTGGATGGAGCTGTTCTTGATGCGGGCGACGATGGGGGCGGCCTCGTCGAGGGCGGCGGCCCGGCCGACGGTGGTGTCGAGGTTGTGCCGGGACGCCACATGGCGCAGCGCGAACTCGAAGAGCGGGGTGCGGGACTCGACGAGGTCGGCGACGGCCTGATCGCCCTGGGCCAGCCGCAGATCGCAGGGGTCCATCCCGCCGGGAGTGATGGCGATGGAGGTCTCGGCGGCGAACTTCTGGTCGTCCTCGAAGGCGCGCAGGGCGGCCTTCTGGCCCGCGGCGTCGCCGTCGAAGGTGAAGACCACCTCGGAGCCGGAGTGGTCCATCAGCAGCCGGCGCAGGATCTTGATGTGGCCCTCGCCGAAGGACGTACCGCAGGTGGCGATGGCGGTGGTGACACCGGAGAGATGGCAGGCCATCACGTCCGTGTAGCCCTCGACGACGACCGCGCGGCTGGTCTTGGCGATCTCCTTCTTGGCGAGGTCGATGCCGTAGAGGACCTGGGACTTGCGGTAGATGGGGGTCTCGGGGGTGTTGAGGTACTTGGGGCCGTTGTCGTCCTCGCGGAGCTTGCGGGCGCCGAAGCCGACGACCTCGCCGGCGATGTCGCGGATCGGCCACATCAGGCGGCCGCGGAAGCGGTCGATGGGGCCGCGGCGGCCCTCCTGGGAGAGGCCGGAGAGGACCAGCTCCTGGTCGCTGAAGCCGCGGCCGCGCAGGAAGCGGGTGAGGTGGTCCCAGCCGGCCGGGCTGTAGCCGACGCCGAAATGCTGGGCGGCGGACTGGTCGAAGCCGCGCCCGGCGAGGAACTTGCGGGCGATCTCGGCCTCGGTGCCGTCGAGCTGGTCGACGTAGAACTGCGCGGCGGCCTTGTGGGCCTCGACCAGGCGGGTGCGCTCGCCCTGCTGGCGGCCGGGGGTGTAGCCGCCCTCTTCGTAGCGCAGGGTGATGCCGGCCTGGGAGGCGAGCCGCTCGATGGTCTCGGCGAAGGAGAGGTGGTCGAGCTTCATGATGAAGTCGACGGTGTCGCCGCCCTCCTGGCAGCCGAAGCAGTGGTACAGGCCCTTGGCCGGGCTGACGTGGAAGGACGGGGACTTCTCGTCGTGGAAGGGGCACAGGCCCTTGAGGTTGCCGCCGCCGGCGTTGCGGAGCTGGAGATACTCGGACACGACGGCGTCGATCGGGACCGCGTCCCGTACCGCCTTCACATCGTCATCGTTGATCCTGCCTGCCACGCGTGAATTCTACGGCCGGGGTCGGACAGTCCGGGCCGGGAGGCGCCGGGGAGCGGCGCGGACGGGCGGCGATGGGATTTCCGGCGAGTGCTGACGGCTCCCCCCACCCCCGAAC
>NZ_SDIG01000135.1:0-18964 GCF_004122755.1 Streptomyces sp. TM32 | reverse complement strand
CCTGGGGCAGGACGCTCTGGTAGATGTCCCGTGTGGTGCGGGGGCGGGCTGCTGCGGCGCGGCGGTTGGGGATGGGGTTGCGTCCGGTGTGCTGGATGCGGGTGATCAGGACGCGGGCGGGTTGGCGAGCGGTGGCCAGTTCGCGCTGGGCGGCTGCTTCCTTGAGGAGTTGGTGGGGTTTGTGGCCGCGGGCTTCGGCGTCGACGAGGACGGTGGCGAGGGCCGGCCAGCCGGTGTCGGCGAGGATCTGCTCGGCGTGTTCGGGGATGGCGGCTCGTACGTCGCTGGCCAGGGTGCGGCGGGTCTCCTCCTTCGGCTGGCGTTGCGCGAGGTCTGTGAGTTCTGGGGTGAGGCCGTGGTCAGCGGCTATCGCGTGGTCGCGCTCGACGACGACACCGTCGATGTCCTGAAGCGGCACCGCGAGCGGCAGGAAGCGGACCGCGCGGAGTGGGGCTCGGCCTGGGTCGAGACCGGCCACGTCTTCACTCAGGAAGACGGCTCCTGGCTGCATCCGGGCAAGGTGACCGACCTCTTCGAGCGCCTCGTCGCCGCCTCCGGCCTCCCGCCGATCCGGCTGCACGACCTGCGCCACGGCGCAGCAACGCTCATGCTGGCCGCCGACATCGACATCAAGATCGTGTCGGATACGCTCGGGCACAGCGACACCCGCACCACACGGGACATCTACCAGAGCGTCCTGCCCCAGGTCGGCAAGAGCGCCGCCGAGGCGACGGCGAAGCTGGTCCCGCTTCAGCGCAAGACCGAGGCGGAGAAGGCGGCCCGCAGGGCCGCGAAGAAGGAGAAGGCCAAGAAGGCCGCGACGAAGAACGCCGGAAAGGGCAAGGGCGGCAAGCCGAAGAACAAGGCGAAAGCCCAGCCCAAGGCCGACATGAAGGCCAAGCTCCGGAAGCCCAAGAAGTAGGTCTCCGAGCGCCCCCGCTCACGCATCGCTCACACAAGCCATCTCGCGGCACCACGGCCGTGTGACGCGTCATGCCCAGAGCAACGCAAAAGGCCAGGTCACGGGCTATGTGACCTGGCCTTTTCACTGAGCCGCCTTCGGGATTCGAACCCGAGACCTACGCATTACGAGTGCGTTGCTCTGGCCAACTGAGCTAAGGCGGCGTGGTGCGCGGCCCAGTCTACACATCGTTGAGGGGTGCTCTGTAACCGGTTTAGGGGCTGGTCAGCGGTTGGCTGGAAGCGGTGTGGGCGGTGTGGTGCGGATCACTTGCAGCGTTTGCCCTTCGGGGGGACGGTGCCGTCGAGGAGGTAGGTGTTGATCGCGGTGTTGATGCAGTCGCTGCCGCGGCCGTAGGCGGTGTGGCCGTCGCCCTCGTAGGTGAGGAGGGTGGCGCTGGAGAGCTGGCCGGCGAGGGCCTTGGCCCAGGCGTAAGGGGTGGCCGGGTCGCGGGTGGTGCCGACGACGAGGATCGGGGCGGCGCCCTTGGCCTCGATGCGGTGGGCCGTACCGGTGGGCTTGACCGGCCAGTACGCGCAGTTCAGGGCGGCCCAGGCGAAGCTTTCGCCGAAGACCGGGGAGGCCTTGCGGAAGCTGGGCAGGGCGGCGCGGACCTGGTCGGGGTTGCGGAAGGCGGACGCGAGGTCGAGGCAGTTGACGGCGGGGTTGGCGTACATCTGGTTGCTGTAGGTGCCGTTCGGGTCGCGCTCGTAGTAGCTGTCGGAGAGGGTGAGCAGCCCGCGGCCGTCGCCGGCCTTGGCCTCGGCGAGGTATTCGCGCAGGACGGGCCAGGCCCGTTGGTCGTACATGGCGGCGATGACGCCCGTGGTGGCGAGGGATTCGGTGAGCTTTCGGGCCTGTCCCGTGGCTGCCGGGTGGGCATCGAGCTTCTTGAAGAGGGCGGACATCTGCTGCTCGGCATCCGCGGTGCTCTTCGTGCCGAGTGGGCAGTCCTTGTGCTTGATGCAGTCCGCGGCGAAGGCCGTGAAGGCGGTGTTGAAGCCGGCGGTCTGGTCGAGGTTGGTGGTGCGGGAGTCCAGCGCCGGGTTCATGGCCCCGTCGAGGACCATACGGCCGACGCGGGAGGGGTAGAGGCCGGCGTAGGTCGCGCCGAGGAAGGTGCCGTAGGAAGCGCCCACGTAGGTGAGCTTCGCGTCGCCCAGGACGGCGCGCAGGACGTCCATGTCGCGGGCGGCCTCGATGGTGGAGACATGCGGGAGCAGCTTGCCGGAGCGGGATGCGCAGCTCTTGGCGAACGCGCGGTAGGCGTGGGCGAGCGTGGTGGTCTCGGCGGGTGAGTCCGGGGTCTGGTCGGTCTGGGTGAAGCGGTCCATCTGCTGGTTGCTCAGGCACTCGACCGGTGCGCTGCGGGCCACGCCGCGCGGGTCCATGGCCACCATGTCGTAGCGGGCGCGGACGGCGGCGGGCTGGGGTGCGTACTGCTGGAGGTAGTCGATCGCCGAGCCACCGGGACCGCCGGGATTGACCATCAGGGAGCCGATCCGGCTGCCGGGGCCGGTGGCTTTCTTTCGGGCCACCGCGAGCTTGAGATCGTTGCCGGCGTCGGGCTTGGCGTAGTCCAGCGGGGCCTTCATCGTGGCGCACTCGAATCCGGACGCTCCGCAGGGATGCCACTTCAGCTTCTGGTCGTAATACGGGCGGAGGTTGCCGGGGGTGGAGGACGGGAGGGGCGCAAGGGTGGCATCGCCGGCGGGGCGCTGGGCACCGGACTCCGTGGTGCGGCCCACGGCCGCCTCATCGCCGGGGGACGAACTCCCCGAGGAACAGCCGGAGATCAGCAGAGCGGTGGCCGCGAGGACGGCGGCGGAGGTGCGGAGCAGACGGCTGGTGGCCATGGGCGGTGTCCCTTGGTCTCGGTCCCTGGAATCTGGAGTGCGGTGCGGTCCCTGGAAGGTGGAGTGCGGGTGGAGTGCGGGGGCTGCGGGCCGGCGGGGTGCCGGGGCGTGGGGGACGTGGAGGGGGGCCGTGGGGCCCGTAGTGGAGTGGCGGTGTTCGGCGGTGGGTGCGGAGTGACGGCTACTGAACGGAGAGTATCCGGGCGGGGACGTTACGTGTGGGGCTTCTTGGAGTGGGCGGGCTGGGTGCGGGGTGGTGGCCCCCTGGTTCGGGGGTGGTGATCAGCCGGCGCGGAGGGCCGCCGTCATGGCCTCGACCGCGAGAAGGGGGGCCACGTTGCGGTCCAGGGCCTCGCGGCAGGCGATGACGGCTTCTATCCGGCGGAGGGTGCGTTCGGGGGTCGAGGTGGTGGCGATGCGCTGGACGCTGTCGCGCACCTCGTCGTTGGCGAGAGCCACCGAGGCGCCCAGCTGGAGGGCGAGGACGTCGCGGTAGAAGCCGGTGAGGTCGACCAGGGCGAGGTCGAGGCTGTCGCGCTGGGTACGGGTCGAGCGGCGCTTCTGCCGGTCCTGGAGCTCCTTCATGGCGCCTGCCGTGCCGCGCGGCAGCCGGCCGCCGGTCCCCGAGGCGGCGCCGAGTGCGGCGCGCAGCTCCTCGGTCTCCTTGGTGTCGACGTCCTCGGCGACCTGCTTGGCGTCCTCGCCCGCGGCGTCGATCAGTTCCTGGGCTGCCTTGAGGCAGCCTCCGATGTCGTCGACGCGCAGGGGGAGTTTGAGCACGGCGGCCCGGCGGGCGCGGGCGCGCTCGTCGGTGGCGAGGCGGCGGGCCCGGCCGATGTGTCCCTGGGTGGCACGGGCGGCCCGGGCGGCGGCCTCCGGCCCGATGCCGTCCCGCCGGACGAGGACCTCGGCGACGGCGTCGACCGGGGGCGTGGTCAGGGACAGCTGGCGGCAGCGGGAGCGGATGGTGGGCAGGACGTCCTCGACGGAGGGGGCGCAGAGCAGCCAGACCGTACGGGGGGCGGGCTCCTCCACCGCCTTGAGGAGGACGTTGCCGGCGCCTTCGGTGAGGCGGTCGGCGTCCTCCAGGACGATCACCTGCCAGCGACCGCCGGCCGGGGAGAGGGAGGACCGCCGGACCAGATCGCGGGTTTCCTTGACGCCGATGGACAGCAGGTCCGTGCGGACGATCTCGACGTCGGCGTGCGTACCGACCAGGGTCGTGTGGCAGCCGTCGCAGAAGCCGCAGCCGGGGGTACCGGTCTCTGCCGCGCGGTCCGGGCTGACGCACTGCAGGGCGGCGGCGAAGGCCCGGGCCGCGGTGGCCCGGCCGGAGCCGGGCGGGCCCGTGAAAAGCCAGGCGTGGGTCATCTGGGAGGCGCTGCCCCCCTCGGCGGGCGGCTCCGGCTGCGCCTCGCGGCCGGGCCCGGACCCGGCCACGGCCGCGGCATGCTCCGCGGTGACGAGGGCATCCGCATCGCGCGCGGCCGCGGCCAGCTGTGCCGTCACCCGGTCCTGGCCGACCACGTCGTCCCACACCGTCATCGCTGTCCGCCGTTCCTGTCCGTTCCGTACTGCTCGTGGCGTGTGGAGTGCGGGTGGGGAGGGTGCCTGCGCCCGGCCACGCACACCACGCATTGCTCCGCGCCTGAACCATTGTGGTGCACCCCACCGACAAACGAACGCGGAAGCCGGCGCAGGCCGCCCGGCGGGCACCCCTCCAGGACCGGAAAACGGCCGTGGCCGCAGCTTTCGGGCTGCGGCCACGGCCGTTGGCAGACGCCTTCCGGGCCGGCTAGCGGCGCCGTCCCCGGCCGCCGCGACGGCCGTTGTCGCCCGCTCCGCCGTCCGTTTCGTCCTCCTCGTGCTCGCCCAGCAGCTCGTCGGCGAGCGTCGGCAGATCGTCCAGCGGGGTCTCCTCCGCCCATTCGGGGCGGGGGCGGTTGCGCTGCGGGGTCTCCACGGGGCGGCCCGTTTCCGGGTCGATCTGCGGGAGTTCGCGGGTGCGCTCGACGCGCGACTCGGCCGGGGAGCCGGACGGCCGTCCCGCTGCCGTGCCGTTCGCCGTCCCCCGCGTCCCCGACGCCTCCGGTGTCTCCTTGCGGAACATCCACGACGGCACGCGGTCGGCGGGGTCGCCGTCCCGGCCGTGCTCGCC
Organism: Streptomyces sp. TM32; assembly: GCF_004122755.1. Classification (NCBI taxonomy): domain Bacteria; kingdom Bacillati; phylum Actinomycetota; class Actinomycetes; order Kitasatosporales; family Streptomycetaceae; genus Streptomyces; species Streptomyces sp. TM32. The sequence goes on along the minus strand of NZ_SDIG01000135.1, from coordinate 13,989 downwards.
CCGTCCACCGGATTCCCGTCCGCCCGAGTCCCGTCCGCCCGAGTCCCGTACGGGCGGCAGGACGGCGGTCTCCTCCGCGTCCGTGCCGGCTCCGCGGTCGTACCCGGAGTCCCGGGCGTCCCGCACCGAGGGCAGCACGGCCGTCTCGTCCGCCGCACCGGACGGCGAGCCGCCCTGCGCCTCGGGCCACGACAGGGCTTCGGTGCGCTCGGCGTCCGCACCGGAACCGGAGGCACCGGAACCGGAACCGGCGGAGTCCTCGGGCGCGCTCTCCGCCAGCCGCTTGCGCAGATCCGCGACCGGCGTCTCCGCGGTGGGCGCCTCGTCCGCTGCCCTGGCCTCGGCCGCCGCCTTGGCCTCCGCCGCGGCCGCCTCCTCAGCGGCCGCCCGCCGTGCCTCCTCGGCGCGGACCAGGGCCGCCTCGGCCTTGCGCTGCTTCTCCAGGCGGCGCTCCTCGGCCTCCTTGCGCAGCCGCGCCTCTTCCTCGTGCTGCTTGCGCAGCCGCTCCTGCTCGGCCTGGCGGGCGCGCTCCTCCGCCTCGCGGCGCTGCCGCTCCGCCTCCGCGGCCTGCCGCGCCTCCTCGGCGCGCTTGCGGGCCTCTTCCGCCTGGCGGGCCTCCTCGCGCGCCCTGGCCTCCTCGGCCTCGCGGCGCTTGCGCTCCTCTTCCTCGGCGCGCAGCTTGGCGAGCTGTTCCTGGCGCTCGCGCTCCAGACGCTCCTCCTCCGCCTTGCGCGCGGCCTCCTCCTCGGCCTTGCGGCGGGCCTCTTCCTCGGCGGCCTTACGGGCCTCGACCTGCGCCTGGATCTCGGCCTCGGACAGCGGGAGCACCTGGTCGAGGCGGTGCCGTACGACGGTGGTGACGGCTTCCGGCTCCTGACCGGCGTCGACCACCAGATAGCGCGCGGGGTCGGCGGCGGCCAGTGTCAGGAAGCCGGCGCGCACCCGCTGGTGGAATGCGGCGGGCTCGGACTCCAGCCGGTCCGGTGCCTCGGTGAAGCGCTCCCGCGCGGTCTCCGGGGAGATGTCGAGCAGCACGGTCAGATGGGGGACGAGGCCGTCGGTGGCCCAGCGCGAGATCCGGGCGATCTCCGTGGGCGCGAGGTTGCGCCCTGCTCCCTGGTAGGCGACCGAGGAGTCGATGTACCGGTCGGTGAGGACGACCGCGCCGCGCTCCAGGGCGGGCCGGATGACGCTGTTGACGTGCTCGGCCCGGTCGGCGGCGAACATCAGCGCCTCCGCACGGTCCGAAAGCCCGGATGTCGAGACGTCCAGGATGATCGAGCGCAGGCGCTTGCCGATCGCGGTGGCGCCTGGCTCGCGGGTCACCACGACCTCGTGGCCCTTGCCGCGGATCCACTCCGCGAGCGCCTCGACCTGGGTGGACTTGCCGGCGCCGTCGCCGCCTTCGAGGGCGATGAAGAAGCCGGTGGGGGCGGGCGCCTGGGCCGGATCACCGCCGCGCAGCGCCTCCAGAAGATCGCGCCGCAGCGGCACGCCCTGCCGGTCGTCGACCTTGCCGAGGACCAGGGCGGCGACCGGCAGCAGCAGCGCGCCGGTCAGCATCAGGGTGTAGGCGGCGCCGCCGTAGGCGAAGGTGAAGGTGCCGTTTCCGAGGTGGTGCGGGCCGATGACGGCCGCGAGCAGCGGCGCGACGATGGCGGCCACCGCGACCGAGAGCCGCACGACGGCGTGCAGATGCTCGGTCGTGCGGGCGGTACGGGACTCCTCGGACTCCTGGTCCAGCAGGACGTGCGCCGTATTGGCGGCCGTCCCGGCGCAGATACCGGCCAGGAGTGCGAGGACCAGCACCGTCGTCGCGTCCGGGACCAGCCCCATGGCCAGCAGCGAAAGGCCGGTGGCGGCCACCGCAAGGGCGAGCAGCCGGCGCCGGGAGAGGACGGGCAGCACGCGGTGGGCGCCGCGGATGCCGACGGCCGTGCCGCCGGTCAGCGCGAGCACCACCAGCGCGAAGGCGGCCGGTCCGCCGGCCAGGTCGTAGCCGTGCAGCACGGCGAGCGAGACGGCGGCGGCGACCGCGGCGGCCACCGCGGCGCAGGTCGTCACGAGCAGCGGGATGGCGCCGGTGCGGCCCTTGTCGGCGGCCGCCCGGACGGCGCCCTGCTCGGGCTTGTCGCCCTGGGCCTGCTGTGCGGTCTTCGCTCCCGTGGCCTTCGGGCGGCGCAACCCCTCCAGAGGGGAGCGCGGCCGCGGCGTCTGCACCCCGGGGAGTTCGATGAAGTAGAGGATCGATACGGAGGCAGCGAACAGACCGGCGGCGACATACGAGCCGAGCGCGGCCTGGTGCAGGTGGAACCAGTCGATGCCGGTGCTCAGCAGCTTGCTGACGAGCGTGACGACCACCAATACGGCGGCCGCGATCGGCAGCGAGACGAAGGCGGTGCGCAGCGAGAGGCGGCGCAGGGCGTCCATGTTGTCCGGGAGCGGGCGGACGGCGGAGCCCTCCGGGGGCGGCGCGGGCAGCAGCCCGGGGGCCGCGCTCTCCCGCGCGACGGTCCAGAAGCGTTCGGCGACGCCGGTGACGAAGACCGTGACCAGCAGCCAGGCCAGTGCGTTGTCCGGCGCCCAGTCGATCCACAAGGGCGCGATGACCAGCAGCGCGAGCCGCAGCAGATCCGCGCCGATCATCGTCCAGCGCCGGTCCAGCGGCCCCGACGGCGCGGTGAGCGCGGAGAGCGGGCCCAGCAGGACGGCCCCGAAGAGCAGCGTCGACAGCATCCGGGCGGCGAAGACCGCGGTGACCGCAAGGGCGGCACCGCGATAGCCACCGCCGAAGACGGGCTCACCCCCCAGGGGTACGTACAGCGCCGCCTGCAGGGCGAGGAGTACCAGGACAAGCATGGACAGGGCATCGCCGATACCCCCGACGAACTGGGCGCTCCACAATCGCTTCAGTGGGGGGAAGCGGAGCAGGGCTCGCACGGCGCGCTCGCGGGAATCCGCCGCTAGGGCGCCAGAAGTGGGGGTCACGACCGTTGGCTGCTCGGCACGCGTCATCTCGCCAGCCTATCGGGACACGCCACGCCGTCGAGCGCCTGCCCGAACAAATGGGCGGACCCGACGGAACGTATCCGTCGGGCCCGCCCCTGTCCTGCGGTTTTGCGTCCGGCCGGTCCGCCGGAGCGCCGCCGGCCCTCGGCTAGTCCTCGGCCGACGCCGCCGTCTTCTTCGCCGCCGCGGTCTTCGCGGTGGCCTTCTTGGCGGTCGTCTTCTTCGCCGTGGTGGTCTTCTTCGCCGCGGTCTTCTTGGCTGCCGTCTTCTTCGCAGCCGTCTTCTTGGCCGGCGCCTTCTTGGCCGCCTTCTTGGCGGTCTTCTTCGCCGGCCCCTTGGCGCGCTTCTCCGCCAGCAGCTCGTAGCCGCGCTCGGCGGTGATCGTCTCGACGTCGTCGTCCCGCCGCAGGGTCGCGTTGGTCTCGCCGTCGGTGACGTACGCACCGAAGCGGCCGTCCTTGACCACCACCGGCTTGCCGCTGACCGGGTCCGTGCCCAGCTCCTTCAGCGGCGGCTTGGCGGCGGCCCGCCCGCGCTGCTTGGGCTGGGCGTAGATCGCCAGCGCCTCGTCGAGGGTGATGGTGAACAGCTGCTCCTCGCTCTCCAGGGAGCGCGAGTCGGTGCCCTTCTTCAGATACGGGCCGTAGCGGCCGTTCTGCGCGGTGATCTCGACGCCCTCGGGGTCCTTGCCGACGACGCGCGGCAACGACATCAGCTTGAGCGCGTCCGCCAGGGTCACGGTGTCCAGCGACATCGACTTGAAGAGCGAGGCGGTGCGCGGCTTGACCGCGTTCTTGCCGGTCTTCGGGGTGCCCTCGGGCAGGATCTCGGTGACGTACGGGCCGTAGCGGCCGTCCTTGGCGACGATCTGGTGGCCGCTGGCCGGGTCCATGCCCAGCTCGAAGTCGCCGCTCGGCTTGGCGAGCAGCTCCTCCGCGTACTCCACCGTCAGCTCGTCGGGCGCCAGGTCGTCGGGGACATCGGCGCGCTGATGGCCTTCGGCGTCCTTCTCCCCGCGCTCGACGTACGGGCCGTAGCGGCCGACCCTCAGCTTGATGTCCTCGCTGACCGGGAAGGACGAGATCTCCCGGGCGTCGATCGCGCCCAGGTCCTCGACCAGTTCCTTGAGCCCGCCGAGGTGGTCGCCGTCGCCGTTGCCGGCGTCCGCGGCGCCGCCCTCGCCATGGCCCTCGCCGAAGTAGAAGCGCCGCAGCCACGGCACGGACTGCGCCTCACCGCGCGCGATGCGGTCGAGGTCGTCCTCCATCTTGGCGGTGAAGCCGTAGTCGACCAGCCGGCCGAAGTGCTTCTCCAGGAGGTTGACCACCGCGAAGGACAGGAACGACGGGACGAGCGCGGTGCCCTTCTTGAAGACGTAGCCGCGGTCGAGGATCGTGCCGATGATCGACGCGTACGTCGACGGGCGGCCGATCTCGCGCTCTTCGAGCTCCTTGACCAGCGTGGCCTCGGTGTAGCGGGCCGGCGGCTTGGTCGCGTGCCCGTCGGCGGTGATCTCCCGCGCGGCCAGCGCGTCGCCCTCGGCGACCTGCGGCAGCCGGCGCTCGCGGTCGTCGAGCTCCGCGTTCGGGTCGTCCGCGCCCTCCACATAGGCCTTGAGGAAGCCGTGGAAGGTGATGGTCTTGCCGGACGCGCTGAACTCGGCGTCCCGGCCGTCGGCGGCCCGGCCACCGATCTTGACGGTGACGGAGTTACCGGTCGCGTCCTTCATCTGCGAGGCGACGGTCCGCTTCCAGATCAGCTCGTAGAGCTTGAACTGGTCGCCGGTCAGACCGGTCTCGGCCGGGGTGCGGAAGCGGTCGCCGGAGGGGCGGATCGCCTCGTGCGCCTCCTGGGCGTTCTTGACCTTGCCGGCGTACGTGCGCGGCTTGTCCGGCAGGTAGTTCGCGCCGTACAGGTGCGTCACCTGCGCCCGGGCCGCGGCGACCGCGGTGTCCGAGAGCGTGGTGGAGTCCGTACGCATATAGGTGATGAAGCCGTTCTCGTACAGCTTCTGCGCCACCTGCATCGTGGCCTTGGCGCCGAAGCCGAGCTTGCGGCTGGCCTCCTGCTGGAGGGTGGTCGTCCGGAACGGGGCGTACGGCGAGCGGCGGTAGGGCTTGGACTCCACCGAGCGCACCGCGAAATCGGTGTGCTCCAGGGCGGCGGCGAGCGCGCGGGCGTTCGCCTCGTCCAGATGGAGGGCGTCGTTCTTGAGCTGCCCGTTGGAACCGAAGTCACGGCCCTGCGCGATACGGCGGCCGTCGACGGTGTTCAGCCGGGCGGTCAGGGTCGACGGGTCGCTCGCTCCCCCAGCCTCGGCTTCGCTCGCCCGGGGGGACCCCCATCCGGCCCGGCCGGTGGCGAAGGTGCCGGTCAGGTCCCAGTACTCGGCGGAGCGGAAGGCGATGCGCTCGCGCTCCCGCTCGACGACGAGCCGGGTCGCCACGGACTGGACCCGGCCGGCCGACAGCCGCGGCATGACCTTCTTCCACAGGACCGGCGAGACCTCGTAGCCGTAGAGGCGGTCGAGGATCCGGCGGGTCTCCTGGGCGTCGACCAGCTTCTGGTTCAGATCGCGCGGATTGGCGACGGCCTCGCGGATCGCGTCCTTGGTGATCTCGTGGAAGACCATCCGGTGGACGGGGACCTTGGGCTTGAGGATCTCCTGGAGGTGCCAGGCGATGGCCTCGCCCTCGCGGTCCTCATCTGTGGCGAGATAGAGCTCATCGGACTCGGCCAGCAGCTCCTTGAGCTTCTTGACCTGGTCCTTCTTATCGCTGTTGACCACATAGATCGGCTGGAACTCGGCATCGACATTCACACCGAGACGGGCCCAGGGCTCGCCCTTGTACTTCGCCGGGACCTCCGCGGCACCGTTGGGCAGGTCCCGGATGTGCCCGACGCTGGCCTCGACCACGTAGCCAGGGCCGAGGTAGCCCTTGATCGTCTTCGCCTTGGCAGGCGACTCGACGATGACGAGTCGGCGGCCGCCGCCGTCTGCGGTCTCGCTGGTCGGGGACAACTTCGCTCTTCTCTCCGGTCGACGCTGGGAATACCCCCCGGTCGGACGTTGGGGGCGCACTGCGGTGACGCTTGACGCTGCGGAGTGTGACGGTACCTCCCGGCCCCGTGTCAAACGGAAAAACCCCGCAACGCCACTCGAACGGTAACCCGACTACATGCCTTCATGCCGCCCGGACCGCACCAGGCGTTCCCCGCGGGCCGGGAGCGGGGCCGGTGGATCATGGCGGGCCGGCGCCGCTTCCCGGCGCCCACCTCGGAGGACTCCTGCGGACCGCGGCCCCGGCACCATCGGCGATCTCACACAGTGACGGATCCCCGACGGTTCGCCGCCCGCCCGGCGTCGCCCGGCGCACCGTCCGCGGGCGGCCGACCGTCACAGGGCGGCGACGGATGCCGTCATTGCCTTGATACAGCATGTGAGCGGGCTGGCAGGATGGACACGGCACGGCTCGCCGTTCGAGCCGAGTACGGCCGTCATCACGTACCTCGGGGGGACCACCCATGACGAACCAGTACCCCGGACCGCCCCCGGAACAGTCGCCCGGCGGGCCCGGCCAGAACCCTTACGCCACCCCGAACAGCGGCGCGCCCGCGGGCGGCGGATACGGCTTCCCGCAGGGCGGCCGCCCCGGGGAGCCCGGATACGGCTATCCGCAGGCCGCCTCGCAGCAGCCGCCCGCGCCCGGTTTCCCGCCGGCCGCCGCGCCGCAGCCGGCCCCCGGCGGATTCCAGGGCGGCGCCCAGCCCGGCGGAATGCTGCTGTCGCTCGGCGACATCGCGGTCAGCGGCGACACGGTCATGACGCCTGCCGGGCCGATGCCGCTCAAGGGCGCGGTGTGGACGGCGACCGATATGTCGCGGACGGAGGAGAGGATGCCGACGCACGCGGTCGTGCTCGCCGTGGTCTTCTTCCTCTTCTGTCTGCTCGGTCTGCTCTTCCTGCTGATGAAGGAGCGGGTGACGACCGGGTTCGTGCAGGTCACGGTCAACAGCGGCGGCCGGCACCACTCCACGATGATCCCGGTGCAGTCCCGCGAGCAGGTCATGTTCGTGCTCAACCAGGTCAACTACGCCAGGTCGCTGAGCGTGTGAGCCCCGAGGAGCCGTGGGGCCCCGCCGCGCCTGCGGGCCCCACCGGGGCGACGGTCCGGAAGCGCGCCCTCCGCACCGCCTCGATCGCGCTCGCGCTGGGTGTCCCCGCCGCCGTCTACCTCTGGCACACCGATCCGCACCGGCCGGGGCAGCTGCTGCTCCCCTGCCCCTTCAAATGGGCCACCGGGCTGCTGTGCCCGCTGTGCGGCGGGACGCGGATGGCGTACGACCTGATGCACGGCGACGTGCTGACGGCCTTCCACGACAACGCCGTGCTCCTCGCGCTCGGCGGGCCGGTCGCGGCGTATGCCGTCACGCGCTGGCTGGTCGCGGGCCTGCGCGGGCGCACGTACCGGCCGCGGGTGACGGCCCGCGGCAATGCCGTGGTGCTCGGCATTGCCGCGGTGTGGATGATCGCCCGCAACGTCGTCGGTTAGCGCGCGGCCGCCGGAGCGGCCGCGGAGCGGTCCCGCGTCAGCGGACGGTCCAGGATCAGCGGACGGTGACCTTGACCACCGGCGAGAGGGTGCTGCCGGCGCCCATACGGAGCTGGTTGACGCCCTTGAGGCCGAGCTTGACCCGCACCGAGTAGGTGCCGCTGGAGTTCACCGGCGTCTGGGCGGGCAGCGAGACCCACTTCGTGCCCTGCTTCTGCTGGACGGTGACCTTGGTGCCGGCCTTGAGGCCCTTGGCTTCGCCGGAGATCCGGAACTCCTGCCAGGCGTTGACCGTGGTCGCGCTGGCCTTGGCCGTCAGGCTGGCGGCGGCCGGCGCGGTGGCCACGACGGAGGAGGGCGAGTGGAGGTCCTGCGGCGCGGCGAAGGCCGCGGCGGTGCCGCCGCCGAGCAGGGTGACGGCGATGACGCCGACGGTGGCGTAGCGAAGTGCACGGTTCATCTGAGTTCCTCACTGAGGTGTCGGTGCGCCTGCCGGTCTGGTGGCCGTTGGCCGACCGGCCTGTTGAGACCTGCACTGAGGAACATGGCTGACGGCACCGGAAAGTTCCCGCTTACCGCCACAGACCGGCCAACTCCGGCGGAACTGGCCGGAAGTGAATGTACTGCCACGTCAGGGCAGTTGAGGCCGGCGCTTCCGCGCGGCGGCGAAGGTCGGCAACACGACCGCGGCTACAGCGCCGCCAGCAGCCAGCAGCCCGTGGTCAGGAACACCACCCCGGACAGCAGCGCCGTCACGGTGGCGACCGGACGGCTGACACCGTCGGCGACCGGCATACCGGTCCGCATGCACAGCCCCGTCCACGCCAGCAGCCCACCGCCGAACAGCGCGAATGCCGCACCGGCGAAGGCCTCGGGTCCACTCTCCATGCGGGGAGCGTGACACGCCAGGGCGGCCTCCGGGCGAACGCCGGATGAACGGCTTTCGCGTGTCCCGCACCGCTCCCCCGCTTCGCGTCAGTCGCCCGCCGCCACCGGCTCCAGGAACCCCTGCTCGACCAGCATCCGGATCGAGGAGGGGGTGCGGTCCCGCAGCAGGACCGGGTCCTCGCCGACGAGTTGGGCGATGGCGTCCAGGATCCGTCCGGCGGGCAGCGAGCCGTCACACACCCCGGCGAAGCCCGCGCCGACCGTGTCCACCTTCGTCGCGCGCCGCATACCGCGGTTCTGACGCAGCACCACATGCTCCGGGTCCTCCGACCCGGGCAGCCCGACCTGCTCCTGCACCACCCCGTCGGCGAGCCGGAAATGGGCGGCCAGCAGCGCCGCGTCGTCCGTGGCCCGCAGGTAGTCCTGGCGGGCGAAGTGCCCTACGACCGACTCCCCCAGGGGCTGTTCGACCGGATGCGGCCATTCCTCGACCGTGATGGACGGGGTGTCCGACCCGGACTTGCGCAGGGTGATCCAGCCGAAGCCGACGGCCTTGGTCTTGTGCGCCTCGAACTCGTCGAGCCAGGCGTCGTACCGCGCGGTGTACGTCTCGTCACCGGCACGGTGGTCGCCCGCGTCCCGCAGCCACAGCTCGGCGTACTGGGTGACGTCCTGCACCTCGCGCTGCACGATCCAGGCGTCGCAGCCGCGCGGTACCCAGGAGCGCAGCCGGTCGTGCCACTCCTCGCCCGCCACGTGCTGCCAGTTGGCCAGCAGCTGGCAGTAGCCGCCGTCATTGAGCCGCGCGGCCGACTGCTGGACGAGCGTGCGGCACAGGTCGTCGCCGCCCATGCCCCCGTCGCGGTACGTCAGGCGGGCGCCCGGCGAGATCACGAACGGGGGGTTGGACACGATCAGGTCGTACGTCTCCTGCCCGACGGGCTCGAACAGCGAGCCCTCCCGCAGATCCGCCGCCCCGGCCCCGGAGAGCGCCAGCGTCAGCGCGGCGATCCGCAGCGCCCGGGGGTTGAGGTCCGTGGCGGTGACCCGGGTCGCGTGCTGGGCGGCGTGCAGCGCCTGGATGCCGGAGCCCGTACCGAGGTCGAGAGCCGTGGCGACCGGGCGGCGCACGGTGAGGCCCGCGAGGGTCGTGGAGGCGCCGCCGACGCCGAGCACCAGCTGAGCGCGGTCCGTGTCCCCGTCGCCCCGGATGCCGCCGGCGCCACCGACCGCACACCCCAGATCGGAGACGATCCACCAGTCCTGCCCCTCGGGGCCGCCGTACGGACGGACGTCCACACTGGCGCGCAGCTCGTCGCCGTCCTGCACCAGCCAGCCGTCGGCGAGGCAGTCCGCGACCGGCAGCGCGGCCCGGGCCCGCGGCAGCGCCACCGGACGCTGCAGCAGGAACAGCCGCACCAGGGTCTCCAGCGGGCCGTCGCCGCGCGTCGCCCGCACCGCGGGGACGGTCTCGCTGCGCGCCAGCGCGGCATAGGCCGGGGCGCCGAGCAGCTCCAGCAGCCCGTCGGCGGTGAAGTCGGCGGCCAGCAGCGCCTCGCGCAGCCGGGCGGTGCGGGCGCTGCTCTCGGGGTCCTGGACATCTGCGGTGGGGAGGTGCGTACTCACGCCACCATTGTCGGCCCTGCCACCGACAATCGGCGACGGCCCGGCGCCATGCCCTTTCCGGGCGCGTCGCCGGGCCGTCCCAAGCCGTGACGGGTCCGCGTGCACCGCGGTCCGCAGGCAGTTCGTCCGTCCCTGCCGTCCCCGGGCCGCTACGCCTTCTTGGACTGCGTGGGGGCCGGGGAGCCGGACGCGGCCGGGTTCTGACAGCCCTTCTGGTTGGCCATCGCCGTGCCGACGTCGCCGGCCTCCAGGTTCTTGAAGGCCGCCTCGCTCTGCTTGTTGAGCTTGTTGATGCCGTTGGAGAGATCGCGCAGACCGTCCGCGAACTTCAGCTTGTCCGAGGTGTCCAGAGCCTTGACCTGCTTCTGGAGGTCCGCATATCCCTTGGACAGCGAGTTGAGCTCCTTGACGGCGTTCTGCTGGGCCTGCTTGCCCTGATCGGTGGGCGGCGGCCCGGCCTTCTCCAGGGACGTGGCCAGCGAGGCGTAGGCCTGCGAAATCTTCTGGAAGGCCGCGGAGTCGGTCTGCTGGACCTTCTTGGAGTCCGTGCTGCCGTTGTCGGCCGTCTGCATGGCGCCGTTGGCGTCCTGGATCTGCTTGAACTGAGCCTGCGCAGGGTCGCAGAAACTCTTCGCCCAGTTGTTGAGCTTCTTCTGGCTGTCGTCACTACAGCCGGTCAGCGTGAGCACCAGTGCCGCACCGCCGGACAGTGCAGCCACAAGCTTCTTGTTCACCGGATTGGTCCCTTCCATGGCTCTCGGCCCCGGAACATACACGTCCAAAGGGCCTGGGCAACGGGTCGGCCATCCCGGCCTGTCCTCATTGCAGCCATTTGCACCAAGCTCCGCAGGGCCACCCGAGCACACGGAAGGCGGGTGGCCGGCGTCCGCAAAAAACGCCGTCCACCCGCCCAGTTGAGCGGTCCGCGCGCCCTTCCGGCGATCCTTGCCGGCTAGGAAGCCACCACCGTCTTGACCGATTTGGCGATGCCTTCGGGATCTTCGGAGTTGTCTTCGTCACCCACGGCGATTCCCCGCCGCTTGGAGACGTAGACCGCGCCGACGATGACGGCGATCGCCAGCAAGGCGACCACGAGCCGTACGCCGACGCTCTTGTCCTGCCCGTATGAGAACTTCACCACAGCCGGCGCGATCAGCAGCGCCACCAGGTTCATGACCTTCAGCAGCGGGTTGATCGCCGGGCCCGCGGTGTCCTTGAACGGGTCACCCACGGTGTCTCCGATGACCGTCGCGGCATGCGCCTCGCTGCCCTTGCCTCCGTGGTGGCCGTCCTCGACGAGCTTCTTGGCGTTGTCCCACGCGCCACCGGAGTTGGCGAGGAAGACCGCCATCAGCGTGCCGGTGCCGATCGCGCCGGCCAGGAAAGAGCCGAGCGCGCCGACGCCGAGCGAGAAGCCGACCGCGATGGGGGTGAGCACCGCCAGCAGCCCGGGAGTGGCGAGCTCACGCAACGCGTCCTTGGTGCAGATGTCGACGACCCGTCCGTACTGGGGCTTCTCGGTGTAGTCCATGATTCCGGGGTGCTCGCGGAACTGCCGGCGCACCTCGAAGACGACCGCTCCCGCCGACCGCGACACCGCGTTGATCGCCAGCCCCGAGAACAGGAAGACGACCGAGGCGCCGAGGACCAGCCCGACCAGGTTGTTGGGCTGCGAGATGTCCAGACTCAGGCCCATGCCACTGGCGGCGGTGCCGACGCCCTGGACGGCGGTGGCGATCGCGTCCCGGTAGGAGCCGAAGAGCGCGGCCGCGGCCAGTACGGCCGTCGCGATGGCGATGCCCTTGGTGATGGCCTTGGTGGTGTTGCCGACCGCGTCCAGGTCGGTGAGCACCTGCGCGCCGTCACCCGTGACATCGCCGGACATCTCCGCGATGCCCTGGGCGTTGTCGGAGACCGGACCGAAGGTGTCCATCGCCACGATCACGCCGACGGTGGTCAGCAGGCCGGTACCGGCCAGCGCCACCGCGAACAGCGCCAGCATGATGGAGGCCCCGCCCAGCAGGTACGCCCCGTAGACGGCCAGACCGATCAGCACCGCCGAGTAGACCGCCGACTCCAGGCCGATCGAGATGCCGGAGAGCACGACGGTGGCCGGGCCGGTCAGCGAGGTCTTCCCGATGTCCCGTACGGGACGCCGGGTGGTCTCGGTGAAGTAGCCGGTCAGCTGCTGGATCAGCGCGGCGAGCACGATGCCGATGGCGACCGCCACCAGCGCCAGCATCCGCGGGTCGCCGATCCGGCCCAGGATGCCGGGGTCGGTGACGCCGGTCAGGTCGCTGTAACGGGACGGCAGGTAGGTGAACACCGCGGCGGCCACCAGAACCAGCGAGATGCCCGCGGAGACGAAGAACCCGCGGTTGATCGCCGTCATGCCGCTGCGGTCGCGGCGCCGGGGCGCGACGACGAAGATGCCGACCATCGCGGTGAGCACCCCGATCGCCGGGACCAGCAGCGGGAAGGCGAGCCCGGCGTCGCCGAAGGCCGCCATGCCCAGGATGAGGGCGGCGACCAGGGTCACCGCGTACGACTCGAAGAGGTCGGCAGCCATACCGGCGCAGTCACCGACGTTGTCGCCCACGTTGTCCGCGATGGTCGCGGCGTTGCGCGGGTCGTCCTCGGGAATGCCCTGCTCGACCTTGCCGACGAGGTCGGCGCCGACGTCCGCGGCCTTGGTGAAGATGCCGCCGCCGACCCTCATGAACATCGCGATCAGCGCGGCGCCGAGACCGAAGCCCTCCAGCACCTTGGGCGCGTCGACCGCGTACACGAGCACCACGCAGGACGCGCCGAGCAGGCCCAGCCCCACGGTGAACATACCGACGACGCCACCCGTACGGAATGCGATCTTCATCGCCTTGTGGGAGACGGCCGTAAGATCCTTTTTCTCGGTGTCCCCCTCGGCCGGAGTGGCTTCCCGGGCGGCAGCGGCCACGCGCACATTGCTGCGCACGGCGAGCCACATGCCGATATAGCCGGTGGCCGCCGAGAATCCGGCGCCGATCAAGAAGAAGGCGCTACGTCCGGCGCGCTGCGTCCAATTGTCCGCAGGAAGCAGCATGAGCAGGAAGAACACCACGACGGCGAATACGCCGAGGGTCCGCAACTGCCGTGCCAGGTAGGCATTTGCGCCTTCCTGCACGGCCGCCGCGATCTTCTTCATACTGTCGGTTCCCTCACCGGCCGCGAGCACTTGGCGGACCAGCACCGCCGCGACAGCCAGCGCCGCCAGGGCGACCACGGCGATCACCAGCACGATGCCGCGGTTGCCCGCCGTAAGAGACGGCCCGGCCAGAAAAGTGGGGGTGTCAAGCAACTGAGGGGTGTAAGGCCCCGCCATTCGTCCTCCTTGACGTTTGGCACATGGGCGCGCGGAAGCACGCTCAGGCGTCCTGAGCAAGATGTGGACGGATTGTAGGGAGCCGCGGTTGATCAAAACAGTACGCGTCAAAGGGAATTCGCCGGTAGCGGCGAAGATCAAAAGGCCGAGGCCGCTCGGAATTCGCTCGGACGAAGGAATGCAGCGAATTCACTGACCGCTGCCCGATGATCTCTCTGTCGTACTGATCGTTCTCGCCGGCGTACTGATCGTCGCTGCTCAAGGATGCCGCCTCGGAACCCGGGCCGTTTGAGGCCGGCGTGACACCGGAGAGAATTGATCCGCCCCGCTACGGCTGAACGGGTGAACCACCACGTGCCCACCCCCTCCCGGCAGCCGGCGAAGCCACACCGGATCAAGTCCGGATCGCATCGCATGAGGACGGGGGCCACCGCATGAGGAGGGTGGCTACGGGTGGCTCATGCCGGTGGGCGTCCCGATGCCGGTGGGGCGGCCTCAGAACGGTCGAGTGGGCTCATGGGGGTGGGGTGGGCTCACGACGATGCGGTCGTCTTG
>NZ_SDIG01000134.1:0-18968 GCF_004122755.1 Streptomyces sp. TM32 | reverse complement strand
GCCACCGCGTTGAGGGCTGACCGCAGGCACTCGGACACCAGCTCCAGCTGATTCAGCGCGCGCACCGCCGACAGCACGTGGGTTGAGTCGGTCCGTGCTCTCCCGCCGCCGGCCACCAGTCCTCGCTCCCGGGCTGCGGTCAGGATGCCGTCCAGGACTTCGCGCCCGCCCTCGGCGCCGATCAGCCGGTCCCGAAACTCGCAGAGCACCGAGTAGTCGAAGCCGGGATCAGTCAGCTCCAGCCCGAGCGCGTACTTCCAGTCGATCCGGGCCCGCACCGCCTCGGCGGCCTGCCGGTCGGTGAGGTTCTCCACGAACTGCAACACCAATACCAGGGCTAGCCGACCCGGTGACCAGGCACGTTTCCCCCGCGCTGGGAACAGACCCGAGAAGTGCTCGTCCGTGAACATCACGCCCAGCTCGTCCCGCACCCTGATGGCCAGACTGCCCTTCGGAAACGCCGCCCGTGCCACCCGCACCGTCTCCGCCGGAACTTCCCCCGGCACCAGCGGCTCCATCGACACCCGAACCCCACCCCAAACACAAACGTCGGTCTCCAAGACCACAACCAGGTCTTGGAGACCGACGTCACGCATGCCCCGCAATTCGCCAACAGCGTCCCACTACGGGGAGGGGCCGTCGGCGTTTCCCCGTACCTGAACCGAGGACCGCTGACGTCCTGGCGCACCCGGCCGGCGCCGCGCGCATGCCGCCCGGCTGCCCGACCTGCCGGTTGCCCGGCACCGAACCCGCCCGGGATCACGAGGGGTTGGCCACCCGGTACGGGTGCGTACGCGCCCGCCGCCGGAATCCCGGCGCGACTGTCAGTGGCGCCTCGTAGGGTGACGCACATGCCTCCTGCCGCCCGGAAGCCGCGCCCGCGCCGGTACGACCCGAAGAAGACCCGCGCCGCCGTCACGGCCCAGCTCGCTCACGTCCAGGAGGCCGTAAACGCGCTGTCGCCCGGCCAATTGGCGCTGCCGACCCGGCTCGGCGACTGGACGGTGCGTGAGCTGGTGGCGCATCTGTCGTTGACGATCGGCAGCGTGGCGCGCGGCCTGGCGCAGCCGGTTCCGCCGCGGGCGGCGGCCACCCTGCTGGAGTGGCCGTCGGCGGCCGCCCCGCTCGCCTCGGACATCGACGAGCGCACCCGCGCGCTGGCCGCCGCCCACGATCCCGTGGAGCTGCTGGCGCGCACCGCGGCGGAGTTCGCCGAGGTCGTCCTGCCGGAGCCCGACGACCGGCCGCTGCCCTCCCGGCCCGGCGCGATGACGCTGGCCGACATCCTGGTCACCCGCTGTGTCGAACTCGTCGTGCACTCCGACGACCTGGCGGCGGCGACCGGCCAGGAGATCCCCCTCGACCGCCAGGCGCTGGCCGCCACCACCCGCCTGCTGGCCGACGTCCTGGCGGACCGGGCGCCCGGCGGGTCGGTGGAGCTGCGGATTCCGCCGTTCGCCGTGGTGCAGTGCGTGGCGGGCCCCAAGCACACCCGCGGCACCCCGCCGAACGTCGTCGAGACCGACCCGCTGACCTGGATCCGGCTCGCCAGCGGCCGTACGTCCTGGGCCGAGGCGCGGGACGCGGCGACCGTCAGCGCCAGCGGCGAGCGGTCCGATATCGGCGGATATCTGCCCCTGCTGAGCTGACGAGGCGGGCTCGGCGCCGGGCGGGGGCGAGGGTCCGGTGCCCGCAGCGGCGGCGGTCGCGGGGCGTCGCGCATCTCACACGGAGCGGGCCGCGTCCCCGCGGCCGCATGCTCCACCCGGCCGTCGCTCCGCGTCCCGGGCCCCGGCCGGGCACCAGGTGAGCCAAGGGATCCGGGGGGCGCCGGGGCGGCGGGCCGCCCCCTGCGAGGCGTGGGCACGTCACGGCGAGCGGCCCCTGGTTCATGCACTCGTCCAGATCCCGAGCCATCCCCGGTTCGGATGAATCCGCGACCTGCCCTAGACTCGGTGCCGTGCCACGTGGTGACGGACGACTCAGCCACGACCTGCTCCCCGGCGAGAAGGGCCCCCAGGACGCTTGCGGCGTCTTCGGTGTCTGGGCTCCGGGTGAAGAGGTCGCCAAACTCACCTATTTCGGGCTGTATGCGCTGCAGCACCGTGGACAGGAGTCCGCGGGCATCGCGGTGAGCAACGGCTCCCAGATCCTCGTTTTCAAGGACATGGGCCTGGTCTCCCAGGTCTTCGACGAGACCTCGCTCGGCTCCCTGCAGGGCCACATCGCCGTGGGCCATGCCCGCTACTCCACCACCGGTGCCTCGGTGTGGGAGAACGCCCAGCCGACGTTCCGTGCCACCGCGCACGGCTCCATCGCGCTCGGCCACAACGGCAACCTGGTCAACACCGCCCAGCTGGCGGACCTTGTCGCTGCGCTGCCCCGTGAGGGCGGCCGGGCGACCCAGGTCGCGGCCACCAACGACACCGACCTGGTGACGGCCCTGCTGGCCGGCCAGGTCGGCGAGGACGGCAAGCCGCTGACCGTCGAGGAGGCCGCCCCGCGCGTCCTGCCGAAGGTCATGGGCGCCTTCTCGCTCTGCTTCATGGACGAGCACACGCTCTACGCCGCCCGCGACCCGCAGGGCATCCGCCCGCTGGTCCTGGGCCGCCTGGAGCGCGGGTGGGTGGTGGCCTCCGAGACGGCCGCCCTGGACATCTGCGGCGCCAGCTTCATCCGCGAGATCGAGCCCGGCGAGATGGTCGCCATCGACGAGAACGGCCTGCGCAGCAGCCGCTTCGCCGAGGCCCGCCCCAAGGGCTGTGTCTTCGAGTACGTCTACCTCGCCCGCCCGGACACCGACATCGCCGGCCGCAACGTGTACCTCTCCCGGGTGGAGATGGGCCGCAAGCTCGCCGCCGAGGCACCCGCCGACGCCGACCTGGTGATAGCGACTCCGGAGTCCGGCACCCCGGCCGCCGTCGGGTACGCCGAGGCCAGCGGCATCCCCTACGGCTCGGGCCTGGTCAAGAACTCCTACGTCGGCCGGACCTTCATCCAGCCCTCGCAGACCATCCGCCAGCTCGGCATCCGCCTCAAGCTCAACCCCCTCAAGGAAGTCATCCGCGGCAAGCGCCTGGTGGTCGTCGACGACTCGATCGTCCGCGGCAACACCCAGCGCGCGCTCGTACGGATGCTCCGCGAGGCCGGCGCGGCCGAGGTCCACATCCGGATCTCCTCCCCGCCGATCAAGTGGCCGTGCTTCTTCGGCATCGACTTCGCCACCCGCGCCGAGCTGATCGCCAACGGGCTGTCGGTCGAGGAGATCGGCAAGTCCCTGGGCGCCGACTCCCTCGCGTACATCTCCATCGACGGCATGATCGAGGCGACCACGATCGCCAAGCCGAATCTGTGCCGCGCCTGCTTCGACGGCGAGTACCCGATGGAGCTGCCCGACCCGGATCTGCTGGGCAAGCACCTCCTGGAATCGGAGACCGCGAGCCGGACGAAGTCCGATGTGGACGGCGTCCAGACGCTCACCGCCGGGGTCGGCGGCGCCGATGCGCTGCGTCGCCCGTAGAGCTCGTCCACACACGACAGGAAAGTTCTCAGCCATGTCCGCTGAATCCTCCGGTGCCAGCTACGCAGCCGCGGGCGTCGACATCGAAGCCGGCGACCGCGCCGTGGACCTCATGAAGGAGTGGGTGAAGAAGGCCACCCGCCCCGAGGTCGTCGGCGGCCTGGGCGGTTTTGCCGGCCTCTTCGACGCCTCCGTCCTCAAGCGGTACGAGCGTCCGCTGCTCGCCTCGGCGACCGACGGCGTAGGCACCAAGGTCGACATCGCCCGCAAGATGGGCGTCTACGACAGCATCGGCCACGACCTCGTCGGCATGGTCGTCGACGACCTGGTCGTCTGCGGCGCCGAACCGCTGTTCATGACCGACTACATCTGCGTCGGCAAGGTCTACCCCGAGCGGGTCGCCGCGATCGTCAAGGGCATCGCCGAGGGCTGTGTGCTCGCCGGCTGCGCGCTGGTCGGCGGCGAGACCGCGGAGCACCCGGGGCTGCTGGGTGCGGACGAGTTCGATGTCGCCGGTGCCGGCACGGGCGTCGTCGAGGCCGACCGGGTCCTGGGCGCGGATCGCATCCGTACGGGCGACGCGGTGATCGCCATGGCGTCCTCCGGGCTTCACTCGAACGGGTACTCGCTGGTCCGCCACGTCCTGTTCGACCGTGCGGGAATGGCCCTGGACCGGGAGATCCCGGAGTTCGGCCGCACACTCGGCGAGGAGCTCCTGGAGCCCACCAAGATCTACTCGCTGGACTGTCTGGCGCTGACCCGCACGACCGAGGTGCACGCCTTCTCGCACATCACCGGCGGCGGCCTCGCCAACAACCTCGCCCGCGTGATCCCGGACGGTCTGCACGCCACGGTCGACCGCGGCACCTGGACGCCGGGCCCGGTCTTCGACCTGGTCGGCTCGGCCGGTGCGGTCGAGCGCCTGGAGCTGGAGAAGACCCTGAACATGGGCGTCGGCATGATCGCCGTCGTCCCGCAGGAGTCGGTGCAGGCCGCCCTGACCACGCTCGCCGACCGCGGGGTGGACGCCTGGGTCAGCGGCGAGATCGTGGACCGCGGTGACCACGCAGAAGCAGTGACCCTGACCGGTGACTACGCGAGCTGAGCAGCCCGACCGGGCCGGCGCCCGCACCGGCAACCACCGGTGCGGCGCCCGCACCCGTCGTCATACGGTGCGCAGCGGACGTCCCACCCGCCGTCATCCGGGCAGCACAGAACCCGGTCCGGGCAATGCCCAGGACCGGGTCCGCGATGCTGTAGCGGGTGCCGCGAGCGCAGAGCGTCAGGCGCGCCGACGCTGCTCGGACGAGTCGCCCTCGTCCTCATCGTCGTCGTTGTACAGCTCTGCGTACCGTGCGTACGGGTCGTCGTCCTCGTCCTCCTCGAACGGCTCTGCGTTCGGAGGCTGCTGGTTCGACGGTGTTGCACCCAGCTCGTCGGCCAGTCGTGAGAGATCCGTCCCACCGCTGCTGTACTTCAGCTGGCGGGCGACCTTTGTCTGCTTGGCCTTGGCCCGGCCGCGCCCCATGGGTCGACCCCCTCAATGACGGGGCTCGATGGCCCCAGAGTCTTGACACGCGTTCATGGATCAGAGCGGGCTCTCGACAGAGAGACCGGCCCGTAGGGCTTTAACGGTACCTGCTTCCGCGGCCATACGGTACGTCGCCCGCATCACCCGCCGCTCGGCACGACCTGCAAGGTGCCCCGTCCCCGCTGGTCAACTGCGATTTTAACCTGTCCTGTCCGGCGACCCGCCGACGGGTGGTGAGGGATGTCTCCCCCGACCGCCCGCGGCGGGTCGCGCAAGGCTGTCTTTCCGGCCGTCCCGGCCGTTCCTGCTCGGTCAGGCGCGCCGCCGCGCCTCCGCCATCCGCTGCTCGGCCAGACGGTCGGCGGCCGCGGCGGGCGGAATGCCGTCGGCCTTCGCACGCGCGAATATCGCGAGCGTGGTGTCGAAAATCTTCGCCGCCTTGGTCTTGCAGCGGTCGAAGTCGAAGCCGTGCAGCTCGTCGGCCACCTGGATGACGCCGCCGGAGTTCACGACGTAATCGGGGGCGTAGAGGATGCCGCGGTCGGACAGGTCCTTCTCGACGCCGGGGTGCGCGAGCTGGTTGTTGGCGGCACCGCACACCACCGTCGCGGTCAGCACCGGCACCGACTCATCGCTGAGCGCACCGCCCAGCGCGCACGGCGCATAGACGTCCAGGCCCTCGGTGCGGATCAGTTCCTCGGTGTCGGCGACGGCGGTGACCTGCGGATGCGCGGCGCGCACCCGGTCGACGCAGTCGCTGCGCACGTCCGTGATCACGACCTCGGCGCCGTCCTGGAGGAGGTGCTCCACCAGGAGGTGGCCGACCTTGCCGACGCCGGCGATGCCCACCTTGCGGCCGCGCAGCGTCGGGTCGCCCCAGGCGTGCTGGGCCGAGGCGCGCATGCCCTGGAAGACGCCGTAGGCGGTCAGGACGGAGGAGTCGCCGGCGCCGCCGTTGGCGGGGGAGCGGCCGGTGGTCCACTTGTTCGTCCGGGCCACGACGTCCATGTCGGCGACGTAGGTGCCGACGTCGCAGGCCGTGACGTAGCGGCCCCCGAGGGAGGCGACGAACCGGCCGTAGGCGAGCAGGAGTTCCTCGGTCTTGACCAGATCGGGGTCACCGATGATCACGGCCTTGCCGCCGCCGTGGTCCAGTCCGGCGAGCGCGTTCTTGTAGGACATGCCGCGCGACAGGTTGAGGGCGTCCAGCACGGCCTCCTCCTCGGAGGCGTAGGCATGGAAGCGGGTGCCGCCGAGGGCGGGGCCCAGAGCGGTGCTGTGGATGGCGATCACGGCCTTGAGGCCGCTGGCGCGGTCCTGGCAGAGAACGACCTGCTCATGGCCCCCCTGCTCCGTTCGGAACAGGGTGTGCAGAACGCCGCCGTCGGTGCCGGCGGGGGCCGGACGTACGTCAGTCACTGTGGTGACTCCCATAGGTCGCGAGGGATGCCCTCGTGGGGGTGGAGAGGGCCGGTTGACAAGAGCGTAAGACCTGCCGGGCCGGTTGATCCGTCGGGTGCCGAGGATCACCCTCTCCCGGGGGACGGGCGTGGGACGATCTGGTCGTATCGCAGGCCGGCGGGGGCCTTCGGGAGCTCCCGGCGGCGGACTCCCCCTTTGAAGGAGCGGGCGTGGCCCTGGCGTCGTCGGTGAAGGTCCCGTACATGGCATATCTACGGGTCTATGAGCCGTTGGCTGCATTCCCCGAGCCGGAACGCTCTCACTGGGCGCGCTATGCCAAGCGGGAGGACACCCCGACCGCCCAGGACGAGCAGCGCCGGGCGCTGGCCGATCTGCTGCCGACCCCGCCGGTGCCGGTGCCGGTCCACGAGAGCGCGGACGCCTTCGTCGCCGTCGTGGACGAGGTGACGTGCGTGTGCCCGTGGCGCACCCGGCTGCGCGGCTGGCAGGCCCTGGAGGAGTTGCCCGAGTTGTTGCCGGCGTCGGTGCTGGATGCGGCGCTGCCCCCGGTGGTCCGGCTCCAGGCGGCCACCGACTACGAGCGGTGGCGCGAGCGCAACCCGGACGCCCGGCCCTGGATCCGCGGGGCGACCTGGCACGTCCCGGTCCGCTGGTTCGTGCTCTTCGACGACGGCGAGCGGGAGTACGCGAAGAGTGACCAGGCGCCCGTGATGCGTTACCGGACGCCGATGGTGCAGGCCAGACGCCGGGTCGCGCGAGCGCTGCGTACGCTGCGGGACGCGCTGGAAGAGGGGCCGCTGATCGCGGGCCTGGTAGATGTGGGGCGCTGGCTTGAAGAGTTCCACCCGCGTTCGCTCGTGGAGCTGGACTACGGAGGGCTGGTGCACGCGGTGCCCGAGGGGCAGCTCGCCGAGGACCATTCCGCCGCCGAGGTGGCGGAGGGGCTGGCGGCGCTGCGCGACGGGGACGGTGAGCGGGCCGGTGCCGCGTACGAGAAACTCTCTCAGCGGTGGCGGGCGGTGCGCGAGCGGCAGTTCTCCAGCTGAGGGGCGGACGTCCAGAGGTTCACGATGCGGAAGCGCTGCGTACGCTTACCGGTGGTGGGGCGGTAAAGGACGTAGGTCCTTATCCGGGCGATTGCCGCAAGCGTGACCTAAAGCACTGACTTCGGGTCTTGCTCCCAAGCCATACCCTCGTGCCAAAATAGGACAAGGAGCCCGACCTGGGCTCCTTCCGTCCAACTAAGGGCGGATAGATCGGTATTGCGTTCCTTGAGGGGTCTCGTGGCGGCTGAGCACGTTGTGACTGATCGTCACGGTCGTGTGACTGTCCGCTATGGCACGGTCCATCGGCATCCGCCGAGGTTGAACACCTGAGAGGGCAATTCCATCGGTTTGGCCGACGTGGCTGGACAGATGGTGTAGTTGTAGTGCCGAGGACAAGCCGTTCGTCCTATAACCGACTCGGCCCGCGTCCGCCATTTCGGGCAACGTGGGTCAAGGTGCAGAATTTAGAGGAAAGAACCGTGATGGTTCGGTTCTCCCGAGGAGGCCGCTCATGACCGCTCGCACCCCTGACGCCGAGCCGCTGCTTACCCCCGCCGAGGTCGCCACGATGTTCCGTGTGGACCCGAAGACGGTGACCCGCTGGGCCAAGGCAGGCAAGCTCACGTCCATCCGTACGCTCGGTGGACACCGGCGTTACCGCGAGGCTGAGGTCCGCGCACTGCTCGCGGGCATTCCGCAGCAGCGCAGCGAGGCCTGAATAACCGCATAACCAGGTCGTTTTCGGGGCCCCCAACCCGAAAATGCCTACTTTGCACCACCATGCTTCACATAGCTCCATATGACGCGGCGCCTGCCCCAACGGGCCCCACACCCGCTCCACCTGGGTACGTCATCGATCGCGCTGGACTCCGCCGGGTCCAGCGCGATTTTTTTGCCTGCGTCCACTCCAGGGCCCGTCAGGGCGCTCGGGCCGGCCTGGCGCCGACGACCTCCCGGACGCCGGTCAGGGTGCCTTCACGGGTCCTGCGAGGGCCTTTCCGCGCGGACTTGGCGTCCCCGTTCGGGGCCCGTTCCTGGGTGGTGCAATTGCACATATTAAATTGACTGGTTGTAGGGCGGCGGTAAGTTCCGCATCTCGCCAAACTTGTTCGGTGACACCCGTCACACTACGCCGCGCTTGAAGGCGATACGTCCGCTGCGATAGAGAACGGCACCCGCCACGCTTCACAGCCTGGCAGCGCGCGGCCGGCGAGGCACGCGGCAATTGGTCACCGGGCCGCGGGACTTTCGTCCTCGGCTGCCGGCGGCTCGCACGGGGCCGGGGACGGTTCGGGGGCGGACCCGGGCGCCGGAGGCCCGGAGCGGCCCGTGTGCGGCTCCATGGCGAGCCGTAGCAGCTGGTGGCAGATGGGGCAGTGCCGCGTCAGATGGCGGTAGCCCGTGGCGGCTGCCAGGTGGGCCCGCAGCAGCGCCCTGGTCTCGTGCCGTACCGCTGTGCTCATCACAGACCCCTCCCTGCCCCCGCACCCTTCCTCCGTGGGTACCGGCGGTACGTGCCGCCGTCAATACAGCGGGCCGCAAACCGGCTACGGAGCGCATCGGGCGGGGAGGGGGAGAGGGGGTAGCACTACGGCTCGTGTCCCGGGAGAGGTGGACGGAGGTACGGCCCGCGGTCCGAAGGGTGCAGGGGCCGGACGGCGACGCGGCCCGCACCGGAGGCGACGCGGGCCGCGGAGGGGGCTCCTGACGGAATGTGCCGTGTCCGAGGGTGGTCGGCGCGACGGGCTCAGCGACCGGGGCCGGACAGCAGAACGGCCCGCACCGAAGAGGTGCGGGCCGTAAAAATGCGGTCCTGACGGGATTTGAACCCGCGGCCTCCACCTTGACAGGGTGGCGAGCACTCCAAACTGCTCCACAGGACCTTGCGTGTGCTTTCCGCTTGCGGCGGGCTGCGAAGCAAGACTGTACAGCAGGTCAGGGGGTGCGGTCGAACTCGATACCGGTGGCCCTGGTTCCTACGGCGCGGCGGCGTCCACCGCCTTCACGATGCGCTTGTCGGAGACCGGATACGCGGTCCCCAGGGCGTGGGCGAAGTAGCTCACCCGGAGCTCCTCGATCATCCAGCGGATCTCCCGGGCCGCCGCCGGCACCGGGCGGCCCTGCGGGAACTGCTCCAGCAGCCAGGCGTATTCGTCCTGCATCTCCTTCACCTTCGCCATGCGGGTGCGGTCCCGCTCGGCGTTGGTGGGCAGCTGCTGCAGACGGCGGTCGACGGCCACCAGATAGCGCATCAGGTCCGGCAGCCGCTTGGCGCCGTGCGCCGTCACGAAGCCCGGTCCGATCAGCGCCGCCAGCTGCTCCTTGATGTCCGTGAGCGACGGAAGCAGGGAGGGGAAGGTCGTCTCCTTCAGCCGGCGCTCGCAGGCCTGCCAGGCGGCCAGCACCTCCTGCACCTGCTGGATGGTCCTCAGGGTGACGTCCACCAGGTCGGCGCGGACCGCGTCGAAGAGCTTCCGGAAGGACTCCTCGTCCCACGCCGGGCCGCCCCGGGCCGCGATCAGGCGGTCGGCGGCGGCCGTCACGCAGTCCTCGAAGAGCGCCGCGATGGAGCCGTGCGGATTACGGGACAGCGCCAGCTTCTGCTGATTGCTCAGCTTGTCCTGGGCGAACTTGGCCGGGTTGGTGGGGATGTTGAGCAGGATGAGCCGGCGGGTGCCCGCCCACATCGCGGTGAGCTGCTCGGCCTCGGTGTCGAAGAGGCGTACGGCGACGCTGCTGCCCTCGTCCACCAGCGCCGGGTACGCCTTGAGCGGCTGGCCGGCGCGGCGGGTCTCGAAGGTGCGGGGCAGCGTGCCGATCGTCCAGGACGTCAGGCCGGTGCGCTGCTCGGGGCCGGCCGGCCGGCCGTCACCCGCGCCGCCCGTGCGGTCCCCGGCGGGCCGCTCGGCGGCCTGCTCGAAGGCCTTGGAGATGGCCGCCCGGGTCTTCGGCTTGAGCTTCAGCCGCAACGCCTCCAGGTCCTTGGCCTCGGCGAGCTTGCGGCGCCGCTCGTCGACCACCCGGAAGGTGATCTTGAGGTGGTCGGGAATCTTGCCCGTGTCGAAGTCCGCGGCCTCGACCGGTACGCCCACCATGCGCTGGAGACCGGCCGCCAGAGAGGTCGTCAGGGCGCCCTGCAAGGGCACGGTGGAGTCCAGGAAGCGGGCCGCGAAGTTCGGCGCGGGGACGTAATTGCGCCGGATCGGCTTGGGCAGCGACCGGATCAGCTCCGTCACCAACTGCTCGCGCAGGCCCGGGATCTGCCAGTCGAAGCCCTCGGCGGAGACCTGGTTGAGGACCTGGAGGGGGATGTGGACGGTCACGCCGTCCGCGTCCGCGCCCGGCTCGAACTGGTAGGTGACCTTGAACTTCAGCTTTCCCTGCCGCCAGGAATCCGGATAGTCGTCCTTCGTGACGGCCTCGGCGGATTCGTTGATGAGCATCGAGTGCTCGAAGTTCAGCAGCTCCGGCTCTTCCCGGTGCTTCTTCTTCCACCAGGCGTCGAAGTGCGCCCCGGAGACCACGTCGGCCGGGAGGCGCTGGTCGTAGAAGTCGAAGAGCGTCTCGTCGTCCACGAGAATGTCGCGGCGCCGGGCGCGGTGCTCCAACTCCTCTACCTCGCCGAGGAGTTTGCGGTTGTCATGGAAGAACTGGTGGTGGGTGCGCCAGTCGCCCTCGACCAGGGCGTTGCGGATGAACAGATCGCGCGAGGTCTCCGGGTCGATCCGGCCGTAGGCGATCTTGCGCTGGGCGACGATCGGGACGCCGTAGAGCGTCACCCGCTCGTAGGCCATCACCGCGGCCATCTTCTGTTCCCAGTGCGGCTCGCTGTAGGTCCGCTTCACCAGATGCTGGGCGAGCGGTTCGATCCATTCCGGCTCGATCTTCGCGTTCACCCGCGCCCACAGGCGGGACGTCTCGACCAGCTCCGCCGACATCACCCAGCGCGGCGCCTTCTTGAAGAGCGCGGAGCCGGGGAACACCGCGAACTTGGCGCTGCGGGCGCCCAGATACTCGTTCTTGGCGTCGGTGTCCTTGAGGCCGATATGCGAAAGCAAACCAGAAAGCAGGGAGGTGTGGATGTGGTCCGGCGCCGCGTCCTCCTCGCTGAGGTGGATGCCCATGGTCTTGGCGACCGACCGCAGCTGCGAGTAGATGTCCTGCCACTCGCGTATCCGCAGGTAGTTCAGGAACTCGCCGCGGCACATCCGGCGGAAGGCGGAGGAGGACAGCTCCCGCTGCTGCTCGCGGACATAGCGCCAGAGGTTGAGGAAGGCGAGGAAGTCGGAGCTCTCGTCCTTGAAGCGGGCGTGCTGCTGATCGGCCTGCTGCTGCTTGTCGGCGGGCCGCTCGCGCGGGTCCTGGATGGACAGCGCCGCCGCGATGACCATGACTTCGCGGACGCAGCCGTTGCGGTCCGCCTCCAGGACCATCCGCGCCAGCCGCGGGTCGACCGGCAGCTGGGCGAGCTTGCGGCCCATCGGCGTCAGCCGCTTCTTGGGGTCCTTCTGCTTGGTGTCGAGCGCGCCGAGCTCACTCAGCAGATCGACGCCGTCCTTGATGTTGCGACGGTCCGGCGGGTCGATGAAGGGGAACTTCTCGATGTCACCGAGGCCGGCCGCGGTCATCTGGAGGATGACGGAGGCGAGGTTCGTCCGGAGGATCTCCGCGTCGGTGAACTCGGGGCGGGAGAGGAAGTCGTCCTCGGAGTAGAGACGGATGCAGATGCCGTCGCTGGTACGGCCGCAGCGGCCCTTGCGCTGATTGGCGCTGGCCTGCGAGATCGGCTCGATGGGCAGCCGCTGGACCTTGGTGCGATAGCTGTAGCGGGAGATCCGGGCCATACCCGGGTCGATGACGTACCGGATGCCGGGGACGGTCAGCGAGGTCTCGGCGACGTTCGTGGCCAGCACGATGCGTCTGCCCGTGTGCCGCTGGAAGACGCGGTGCTGCTCGGCGTGCGACAGCCGCGCGTACAGGGGGAGGACCTCGGTGCTGTCGGCGACGTGGCCGCCCGCCCGGTTGAGCGCCTTGTTGAGCGCGTCCGCGGTGTCGCGGATCTCCCGCTCGCCGGAGAGAAAGACCAGGATGTCGCCGGGCCCCTCGGCCCGCAGCTCGTCCACGGCGTCGCAGATCGCGGTGATCTGGTCGCGGTCGCCCTCCAGATTGTTCGCAGCCTGGCCGCCCTCCTCCAGCAGCGGGCGGTAGCGCACCTCCACCGGATACGTACGGCCGGAGACCTCGACGATCGGCGCACTCGGCGTCGCCCCGGCGCCGTCCCCGGCAGCCTCCGCGGCGCCCGGGGCCTGTGCGGCGCCCGGACGGTCCGACGCCTGCACGGCGGCGAAGGTACCGAAGTGCCGCGCGAACCGCTCCGGGTCGATGGTCGCGGAGGTGATCACGAGCTTGAGGTCCGGGCGCCGGGGCAGCAGCTGGGCCAGATAGCCGAGAATGAAGTCGATGTTGAGGCTGCGCTCGTGCGCCTCGTCGATGATGATCGTGTCGTACTGGCGCAGCTCCCGGTCCGTCTGGATCTCGGCGAGCAGAATGCCGTCCGTCATCAGCTTGACCAGGGTGTCGCCGCCGACCTGGTCGGTGAAGCGGACCTTCCAGCCGACCGCCTCACCCAGCGGGGTCTTCAGCTCCTCGGCCACCCGCTCGGCGACCGTACGGGCCGCGATCCGGCGCGGCTGGGTGTGCCCGATCAGGCCCCGGACGCCCCGGCCGAGCTCCAGGCAGATCTTGGGGATCTGCGTCGTCTTGCCGGAGCCGGTCTCGCCGGCGACGATCACGACCTGGTGGTCGCGGATCGCGGCGAGGATCTCGTCCTTCTTCTGGCTGACCGGCAGCTCTTCGGGGTACGTGATCCCGGGCACCGCGGCACGGCGCCGGGCCACCCGCAGCTCCGCCTCGTCGACACCGCCGGCGATCTCGGCGAGCACGGCCGCCCGGGCTTCGGGCTTACGGATCCGGCGCGCGCCGTCGAGTCGGCGCCCCAGCCGCTGCTGATCGCGCAGCATCAGCTCGGGAAGACGCTTCAGCAGCTCGGGCAGGGTGGGAGCGGTGCCGTCGGGCAGGGCGGAGGCAGGCTGACTGGACATACGTCCCCCAGGATCTCACCTCGCGTAAACGACTGGCGAACCATTTGCCCGCGCAGGGCGGCACACCGGCACCGGGCCGGTGCGGGGGCCACCGCAAAAACGGGTTTCCGGCGCTTTCGCGGGTGCGTGAGGATGACCGCATGGACAACGGATCACGACGAGTGGCCGGCGCGGCCCTGATGGCCGCGGGTATCGCCTTCGCCGCCTGGCTCGTCTTCGGCGCGCCGCACGACTGGGACGGAGACGTGCGGCTGCTGCGGATGGCGCTGGGCCTGGGGGCGACGGCGGTGATCAGCGGTGGTGCCCGGCTGATCTTCTGGCAGCCGTCGAGCGAACGCGGCGGGACCGGGCGGAAATGAAGTGGGCCCCGATTCGAGGAATCGGGGCCCACTTCCAAAAGGTGTGGCTGGGGCCGGGGTCGAACCGGCGACCTATCGCTTTTCAGGCGATCGCTCGTACCAACTGAGCTACCCAGCCGCAGCGGTCCTGACGGGATTTGAACCCGCGGCCTCCACCTTGACAGGGTGGCGAGCACTCCAAACTGCTCCACAGGACCTTGCATTGTGCGAAACCGGCGCGAACCAGTCTCCCACACGGTGATGCGTGCCCCCAACGGGATTCGAACCCGAAATCGTTACCTCCCTGACCTGCGGAAACGCCGGAGAATCGGACATTAGGGCCGGTTTCCGTCGTCCTGCATCGCTCTCGATCGCTCTCGATCGGGCTCGCGTGCTGACACGTCAGCACGGAGTGGGTGGCATTGCAACGGCAAACACGCCCCGGCGAGAACCCAGAAATTACGCGGTTCTACCCCATCCGCATACGACAACATGCAAACCATGAGGCCCTCCACCCCGAGGCACGGCAATGGGGCGGGCGACGCTGCGAACGGCCATGGTCTCGCATCGGCGCAACAGCCGCAGCGACCGGCTCCCACACTGCCAGATCCCACCCATCCCGCCTGTCGACGGGAAGGCGTGTGCAGCGATACGTAGACTCACGCAAGTTATGGAATATTCGGGCAAGCGGTACCTTGTTCCTAAGGTTCCCGATCTCGCGCGGATCGTGAAGGTGCTCGGCGGGACTCCGACCACTTACATGCCCCAGGGCCCGAAGGCCACGGAACTGTTCAGCACGGCATGTCTGGCGACGGCAGCGCAAGCCCGAGCGACGAAAGCCGCGCGTGAGGCACAGAGAGCATTGGCCGAGGCTGGCGCGGACGATGAGCTGGCGTCGCTGAGCAAACTCACGATCGTGGCAATGGAAGAGGGTGATGACCGGCTCGATGCCGTGCCACAGCTGCGGTACTGGCAGATCTCCAACATCGCTGTCGCATTGCGAGACCTGCGCGAGCAAGCGCCGCAGGCTGATCCGCTAATTGAGGCATGAGCCGATGCCGCCCGCGCACTAATGATCCTTCTGGAGGCCCGCCTCAACCTCAGGGCCGAGCACCGGAAGCATCTGACCGCGGTGTTGGCTGAAGCCGAGGAGATGCTCACCAGCGCCCGGTCCAACACCGCACGCCTGCCCCACTGGCTCCGCCAGCCCGGCAATCTCACCTGATCGGCCGCACCTCGGGCTTCCGGCTCCCAGCTCGCCTCGCGACGGGGGAGTGTCCAATAGACGGCGGATCTGATGATCAAGGAGACGCCTGAAATGAGCGAGACCGTCAGCGAGCACGAGACGGTGGAGGAGCCGGTCGTCGAGTCGGCCGCGGAGGCGGTGTCGGACGAGCAGTTGATCTCGATGTTGGTCGACCGGGCCCGTTCCGACGGGCTGCAGCTGACCGGCGAGGGAGGGCTACTGCAGCAGTTGACCAAGCGGGTGCTGGAGTCCGCCCTGGAGGGCGAGATCACCGATCACGTCGGCTATGACAAGCACGACGCAGTAGGTCGCAACAGCGGCAACTCCCGGAACGGCACCCGTTCGAAGACCGTGCTGACCGATGTGGGCCCGGTCGAGGTGAAGGTGCCCCGGGACACCGTCGGCACCTTCGAGCCGCAGCTCGTGAAGAAGCGGCAGCGCCGGCTGACCGGCGTGGATGAAATGGTGCTGTCGCTGTCCGCGAAGGGACTCACACACGGGGAGATATCGGCTCATCTGGCCGAGGTGTACGGCGCGGAGGTGTCCAAGCAGACCATCTCCACGATCACCGACGCGGTGATGGAGGGCATGGCGGAATGGCAGGCCCGGCCGCTCGATCGGGTCTATCCGGTCGTCTTCGTGGATGCGATCAACGTGAAGATCCGCGATGGCAAGGTCGCCCCTACGTCGCGATGGCCGTCACCGTCGAGGGCACCCGCGACATCCTCGGCATCTGGGCCGGTGACGGCGGCGAGGGCGCCAAGCACTGGCTCCAGGTCTTCACCGAGCTGAAGAATCGCGGCATTGAGGACGTCCTCATGCTCGTCTGCGACGGGCTGAAGGGCCTGCCCGACGCCGTCGAGACAGTCTGGCCCCGAACTGTCGTCCAGACATGCATCGTTCACCGAAGCCGTCAAAGAACAACGCGTTGCTTCGCGGGGTCGAGCTCGTTGCTGTGGTATGTGCATATCCGACGAGGTCCGCGGCCAGTTGGCGAGGCGTTTCGACGTTCTGCTCCCGCACCTGAACGAGCGTCAGCGGCGTCTGGCGCTGGCGACCGAGGCCCGGCTGCTCGGGCATGGAGGCGTCGGTGTGGTTGCACGCATAGCCGAGGTCAGCGAGACGACGGTCCGCAAGGGTGTGTTCGAACTCGAGGCTGGGGTCGATCCGCTGCCCGAGGGACGTGTCCGGCGCCCTGGCGGCGGGCGGATGCGGGCCGAGGAGATCGATCCTGAGCTGGTTCCGGCGCTGATGGCGCTGGTCGAACCCGACGAGCGCGGTGATCCGATGTCGCCGCTGCGCTGGACAACGAAGTCGCTGCGGCACCTGGCCGCAGAGCTGTCCCGGCAAGGGCACCGCGTGACCGCTCCCACGGTGGGCCGGCTGCTCAAGGAACACGGGTTCAGCCTGCAGGGCACCGCCAAGACCCTGGAAGGCGATCAAAACCCGGACCGGGACGCGCAGTTCCGCTATATCAACGAGCAGGTCAAGGGACACCAGGCGGCGGGCGAGCCTGTGATCAGCGTGGACGCGAAGAAGAAGGAACAGATCGGGCAGCTGCCGATGCCCGGACAGGAATGGCGGCCGGCCGGACGGCCCGTCGAAGTCGAGGACCACAGCTTCTTCGCCGGCCCGCACGTCCAGTCCGTCATCCCGTACGGGATCTACGACATGACCACGAACACCGGCTGGGTGAACGTCGGCACCGACCACAACACCGCCACGTTCGCCGCCTCGTCCATCCGACGCTGGTGGCAGGCCCGCGGCCAGTACGACTACCCGGCGGCGTCCCGGCTGCTGATCACCGCGGACGCCGGAGGCTCCAACAGCTACCGCTACCGGGTATGGAAAGCCGAACTGGCTGCGTTCGCCGCCGAGGCTGTCCCCGTACTCGTCTGAGTGCACCACCGAGTACGGAGATAAGGGCTCTGTCGCTGATCTTGTGACGCAGCGTTCGATTGATCGTTGGTGCGGGTGTGTGGTTCAGATGGGTTGCAGAAGGTATTGCCGCATCTGTCGGCCGTAGTGATCGAGTCGGTTCAGAGGTCGGAGGAAGGTGTCGTGTTACGTACACGTTCGCGTACGTCGTCGGCGCGGTGCCCACGCTGCGAGGAGCGTTCCCTCCGGGTCCACGGACGGTACGAACGACGCCTGAGGGACGTTCCGTTGGGTGGAGTGCCGGTGGTGATTGTGCTGCTCATACGGCGGTTCAAGTGCCTGGCGGCCGACTGCCCGGCAGTGACGTTCGCGGAGCAAATACCAGGACTGACCGGCCCGCACGCCCGCTACACCCCGGTTCTGCGTGGCCAGTTGAGCCGTATCGCCGAAGTCCTGGCCGGTAGACCCGGAGCCAGGCTCGCCGGAAGACTCGGCATGACGGTTGCCAAGGACACCCTCCTACGACTCCTTCGGGCCGTTCCACTCCAATCACCGGAGCCGGTCCGAGTTCTCGGAATCGATGAGTTCGCCCTGCTCAAGGGGCATACCTACGCCACAGTCCTGGTCGACCTCGAAGCCCGACGGCCGATCGACGTCCTGCCCGGCCGGGAAGCCGAGCCGGTGGCCCGCTGGCTCGCCGACCATCCCGAGGTTCAGATCGTGTGCCGGGACCGCGCCACGGCCTACGCGGAGGCCGCCAAGCAGGCCGCTCCGCAGGCGGTCCAGGTCGCAGACGTGTGGCATCTGTGGAGCAACCTGGCGAAGGCCGCCGAGAAGACGGTCGCCGCCCACTACGGTTGCTTGCGCTCCGCCCATGAAGCCGCCGCTGTCGCCAACGAACCGAATCCGCCTCCAGTGCCGGACGGCTTCCTGGATGTCCATGGCCGGACCCGCCGCATCGTCGCCACGATCCGCGAGCGGCATCGTGCCGTCCACAAACTCCGCGCCGCAGGCCGGTCCTTATGTGGCATCAGCCGCGACCTGGACCTCGACTACTACTCGGTCCGCCGCTACGCACGGACGGAGAACGTCGAGGAGCTGCTGGTCAAGGTCACTCAGCGCCGGACGAAACTGGACGACTACAAGCCCTACATCTACCGGCGCTTCACCGAGGGCTGCCACAACGCCAGACAGCTCTTCCGCGAAGTCCGTGACCAGGGCTTCCCGGGTGAACGGACGGCGGTCCGCCGCTACGTCCGTCTCCTGCGGGAAGGCATGGTGACGACACCTCCGCTGCCGGCGCTGCCCAAGCCCCGTCGAGCCCTGCGCTGGATCATGACGCATCCCGAACGCCTGCGGCCCGACGAGGCCGTCGGTATCAAGGAGATCCGCGCGGCCTGCCCCGAGCTCGATGCCACCGTCGATCACGTCCGCGCGTTCGCCGGCCTGATGCACGAGCACCGCGGCGAAGACCTACCCGCGTGGATCGCGAGTGTTGATCAAGACGACTTGCCGCACCTGAGCCAGTTCGCCAACGGACTCCTGCACGATCTCGACGCGGTCACCGCCGGCCTCTCCAGTTCCTGGAGTTCTGTCCAGGTAGAAGGCCAGGTCACAAGGGTGAAACTACTCAAACGGGCCGGATACGGCCGAGCCAAACTCGACCTCCTCCGCACCCGAATCCTCCTACGAACCTGACCAGCCACATCACAAGATCAGCGACAGAGCCCTCTCATCCGTACTCGGTGGTGCACTCAGACGAGTACGGGGACAGCCTCGGCGGCGAACGCAGCCAGTTCGGCTTTCCATACCCGGTAGCGGTAGCTGTTGGAGCCTCCGGCGTCCGCGGTGATCAGCAGCCGGGACGCCGCCGGGTAGTCGTACTG
>NZ_SDIG01000013.1:0-72261 GCF_004122755.1 Streptomyces sp. TM32 | reverse complement strand
GGAACTCGGCCGTACGCTCGTCACAGCCGGGTGGCGACGGGTCGAGCGCAGGGTCAAAGGACGGGGCGGGGCGGGGGATGGCCACGGTCGGGGAGCCGTCGGCGCCCGGGTCACGGCGGTCATGACGCGCGTGCCGCGCCGGGCCGGCGTCAGGGTCGTCGGCGTATCCGGCGCCGTAGCCGCCGTCGTGGTCGAGCGCCGGGACGGTGTCCGGGGATCCCGTGAGCGAGGCGTCCGTCCCGCTCTTCTCCCCGTCGGCCGGTTCCGCGCCGAGCAGCCCCTGGGGCACGATCAGGACGGCCTGGACGCCGCCGTAGATGTTGCTCTGCAGCCGGACAACGATGCCATGCCGCCGGGCGAGCGAGGAGACCACGAACAGCCCGATGCGGCCGTCGCTCAACAGCTCGGCGACGTCGATGTGTTCGGGGTCGGCCAGCAGGGCGTTCATCCGGTTCTGCTCGTCCGCCGACATGCCCAGGCCGCGGTCCTCGACCTCGACGGCGAGACCGGCGGTGACGAGCTGGGCGCGCAGCAGGACCGGGGTCTGCGGGGCGGAGTAGATCGAGGCGTTCTCGACGAGTTCGGCGAGCAGGTGGATGACGTCGGCGACGGCGTGTCCGCGCAGGGTGCCCTCGATCGGCGGCACCAGCTTGATCCTCGGGTACTGCTCGACCTCGGCGATCGAGGAGCGCAGTACCTCGGTCATCGACACCGGGCGGCTCCACTGGCGGCGCGAGATGGCGCCGCCGAGGACGGCGAGGTTCTCGGCGTGCCGGCGGATGCGGGTGGCCAGGTGGTCGACGTGGAACAGGCCCTTGAGCAGGTCCGGGTCCTCGACCTGGTTCTCCAGCTCGTCCAGCAGCTCGATCTCGCGGTGGACCAGGGACTGCAGCCGGCGGGCGAGGTTCACGAAGACCTCGACCTTCTGCTCGCTGCCGCTGGCGTTGCTGCGGGCGATGGCGACCGCGTCGATGACGGCGGACTCGGCGGCCCGGCCGGCGGCGGCCACCTCATGGGCGAGCAGGTCGAGGGTGTCGCCGGTGGGCGCGAGCGCCGTGTCCGGCTCGCGGCGCCGGAGCCATTCGCCCTGCCGTACCCGGTCCAGCAGGTCGTAGAGGTCGGACTGGCTGCGGGCGCAGACCTGGCGGAGCCGGGCGTAGCGGGCCACGGCTGCGCGGGCCTCGGCGTTGGCCGCGGCGCCCGCGGTCAGCACGATGACGCAGACCAGGGCGAGCCCGCCGGCCAGGATCACCCATGCCTGCCCGGACAGCCGGGCGCCGCCGGCCTGCACGACGAACGCGGCGACGGCGGTGCAGACGACGGCGACGAGGAGGCAGGGCACGGCGGCGAGCCTGACCAGCCGGGACCGTATCGCCGAATCGGCGGCCGACTCGGGGAACGCGACCCGGCCGTGTCGTCCGCCGTCACGCTCCCGCCGCCGGGCGGAGGTGGGGGCAGGAGCGACCCCCGGGACGCCCTGGGGTCCCGGGGACCTCTGAGCCTCCTGGGACATCTGGGTCCCCTGGGGGAATGCGGTAGGCATCGGCGCCCTCCGGATCGGCCGTTGGCAGTTCGCGGAGCACGCACGCTAGTTGTTACGGGGGTAGTGTCCGGAGCCACTTCGGGCTTTCGCTACCCCTCGCCACCTCCTTGAGTGGGCGCGTGGCGCACATCAGTGCGATGCAATCCGAACTTCCGTTCAGCGAGGCGGAGTTGTGGCCTCCACAAGCGCGCCTCCGAGGGCTCACGGGCGGCATCCGCGGCCGCGCAGCACGGGGGCCCGGCCCGGCCGGCGGCGGACCGGGCCGCACGCCATCCGTTACTGCACGCCGCTCCCCACTGACGAAGCCCCGGGTCCGGCTGATTCAATGACCGGCGAGGTGACAGACATGGTGAGTACCGACCGCATACTGGCGTTCGCAGCGATGTCGCTGCTGGTGATCGTGATCCCGGGGCCGAGCGTGCTGTTCGTGATCGGCCGGGCGCTGGCCCACGGCCGGCGGACGGCCCTGGCGACGGTCCTGGGCAATGTGCTGGGCTCCTACCTCCTGGTGGTCGCGGTGGCACTCGGCCTCGGCTCGCTGGTGGAGCGGTCCGTCACGATCTTCCTCGCCGTGAAGCTGGCCGGTGCGGCCTACCTGGTCTTCCTCGGTGTCCAGGCCTTCCGGCACCGCAAGGACATGAAGATGGGCGCCGTGGACGCGCCCGGGCCGTCGGCCCGCGGTGATCTGCGGACGATTGCCGACGGCCTCCTGGTCGGCGTCACCAACCCGAAGGGGATCGTCTTCTTCGCCGCCGTACTCCCCCAGTTCGTGGACCCGTCGGCGGGCGGGCTGCCCACCCAGATGATGATCCTGGGCCTGGTACCGATCTCCATCGGCCTGATCACCGACACCGTGTGGGGGCTGACGGCCTCGGCGGCCCGCGGCTGGTTCGCCCGCTCCGACCGCCGGATGTCGATGATCGGCGGGGCCGGCGGCTTCGCCATGATCGGCCTCGGTGTGACGGTGGCGGTCACCGGCCGCGCGGACTGACGGCGGCGGGGCCCGGCGCCCGTGCGGCCCGCGCCGCCGCGGGCCTTGGCAGCCATGGCGCCGCCGGCGACGCGTCCGGACCGGCCTCAGCGGTCCGCGGCGAGGTCCACGTCGGTGGCGGAAACCACCGGGGCCCAGGCGGGCCAGCCATGGGCGGGCGGCACCGCGATCGGCCGCCACCACGGATGGACGGCCGGCGGATCGGCGGGCTCGAAGGGCTCTCCCGGCCGGGGGTGCGCGGTGTCGACCCCGGCCTTGCGGGCAGCGGTCATCGTCCAGTCGGCGGGCTCCGCCCAGGGGTGCAGCGCCAGGTTGAACGTGCCCCAGTGGATCGGCAGCAGCACCCCGCCGGACGCTTGGCCCTGGAGGTCGAGGTGGGACTGCACGCCCTGCTCGGGGTTCATGTGGATGTCCGGCCACATGCCGGGGTGCCGGGTGTCCGAGGTGGGGTTCTTGGGCCAGAAGTCGCTGTACGCGCCGATCTGGATCATCGTCGCGTCGAACGGGCCGTGCGCCGCGCCGATCTCCGCGAAGCCGGAGAAGTAGCCGGTGTCGCCGCTGTGGAAGATCCGGTGCTCGGGCCCGGCGACCACCCAGGAGGTCCACAGGGTGTGCTGCGGGCCGCGCAGCCCGCGGCCGCAGAAATGCTGCGCGGGGGTGGCCGTGAGGGTCAGCCCGCCGACGCGGGTGGACTCGTGCCAGTCGAGCTCGGTGATGCGCTCCGCCGGTACGCCCCAGAATTCCAGGTCGGCGCCGATGCCGAGCGGTACCACGAATGCCGCGCCGGTGCCGGTCAGGCGCTGGATGGTCGGCATGTCCAGATGGTCGTAGTGGTCGTGCGAGATCATCACGACGTCGACCGGTCCCAGCTCGTCCAGCCCGATGGGTACCGGGTGCAGCCGCTTGGGGCCGGCCCAGCTGAACGGCGAGCAGCGCTCACCCCAGACCGGGTCGAAGAGCACCCGCTGCCCGTCGATCTCGGCCAGCACGCTCGAATGCCCCATCCAGGTGAGCCGCAGCCCGGAAGCGGGTGGCGCCGCCAAGTCCCCGGCGGTCGGGCGGTGCACCGGAATCGGGCCGATCGGCGCCCGGCGCAGCCGTCCCTCCCGGCTCAGCTGCGCCCGCGCCATCTCCAGCGCGGCGCCCTTCGGCGGTCGTCCGGTCGGCACCGGATTGCGGAACTGACCGTCCACGAACTGTGGCGATCTGCGCATCCTGGCCAGCCGCTCCCCCGTGGGTTCGAGGCCGAAGCTCGCGGGGCGCAGCGCGGAAAGGCCAGTGCGACGGGAACGGGAACCGGTCACGGCACCTCCATGGTCAGGGCGAACGCGAAGTGATACGGGCCGCGAGGGCGGCAGGCTCCGGCACACAGCGCCACTCGGCGCCGTCGTACGGCTTCCGCACCACGACACCCGGACTCAACACCATCACCCTCTGAGGCAAACCGCGCGACCGGCCGTGACATTCCGGGGATCGGGTGTGATCCAGGCCGTGTCTTTCGGATCGGCCCCTGGCTGATCCGAAAGACACGGCCTCGTCCGAGAGGGATTCGGCGGGCCCGGCGGCGCCCTTTTCGGCACGTCGGACGCGTCCATTGCGGTGAGCCGCGCCCGGCACCCGGCGGCACCGGCCGCCGGCCGCGCTCCGGCGGCGTCCTACCCCCGCCCGAATTCCAGGACGAGATGATCCTCGACCCGGCGGTAGCCGAGCCGCTGGTAGAGGGCGTTGCTGGTGGGGTTGGCGAGATCGGTGAAGAGCAGCAGCTCCTGCGTGCCGCCGGCCCGTACGGCGCGGGAGACGGCGGCCGTCACCGCTCCCGCAAAGCCACGTCCGCGCAGCTCGGGCGGGGTGTAGACGGGGGCGACGCGGGCCGCGCCGGAGAGCGGAGGGGTGTGACCGGCCATCGCGACGGGGCGGCCGTCGCTCTCCCACAGCAGGCAGCGGCCGCCGGCGATCCGGGCGTCGACCGCGCGCGCGTCGCGGGGCGGCGGGTCACCGACCTCCTTGGCGAAGGCCGTGAACCAGGCGAGCAGCAGATCCCGGTCGGCGGGCGTGGCGCGCCGGGCGGTGCCCGGTGGTGCCGGGGACGGCTCGACCAGCTGGTCCAGCCGGTAAAGCCGGAGGCGTTCGGCAGCGGTCACCGTGCCGCCGTGCCGCCGCTGCCAGGCGTCGGCGACCGCCTCGGCCGCCGCCCGGCCGGCGTTCACCCCCGGGACGTCGAGCCGCTCGGCGGTCAGTGTCTCCACCAGCTCGCCCGCGGCCTCCTCCGGCATCGGCGAGAGCAGCGCCGTCCACGGCGGCGTCCACACGAACGCGGCCCCGACCGGATCCTGCCCGCTGCGCCGCCACCAGCCGAACGCGGGCGCGCCTGCCCCGTAGGCATCCGCGCCGAGCGAGCGCAGCGACGACGTCACCGACAGCAGCACCGTGTGCGCGGCGGGCCGGCTGCGCAGGAACGCTCCCGCCGCCGCCTCGAAGTCCGCCAGATCCCGGGTCGTTGTCCATGCCATGCCTCATCCTCCCGTGGGCGTGCGCGCGGCCGCAGCCGCTTTTCGGGGGCGGTACATCCGGACCTCCGGGTGGCGTAGGCAAGGCCCGCGTCCACGGTCTCCGCGTGCGGGGCGGTCCGGCCGAGGTCGCCGTACCACTGCGGTGTGCGGGAGCCGCGGCCCGAGGCATCCACGACGAGCCCGGCCGCCGGCTCCCGTACGGCCCGCCCGGCCGGCGCACCGTCGCGCGAGCGCACCCCGTGTGTCCCCCGTTGGAGTGCTCTGCCATGCCTGCCTCGCCCCCGCCGGCCCGTCCGGCCGCCGTACGCCCTTACTCGCTCCCCACTGGCCACAGAGCAGCGGCCTCGCCCCTTACAACTCGTTTATCCCTCGTGTCACCACATTCCCTGACATCCCGTCATGCGGCGCGCCTGCGTCTAGACTCCCGGCAGCGGACGCACCTCGTCCGCAAACGGTCTCACCAGCAAGGGATTCGTCTCACCAGCAAGGGATCCAGGGACGCTTGTGACATTCCAGCAGGTTTCTGAGCCGTATGACGCCTATGACGTGCTCGTCGTCGGCGGGTCGGGCGTGGACACCGTCGTGCCGGTCGGCGCGCTGCCCGTACCGCTCACCGATTCCTCCGCGGTGCCCCCCATTCGCGAATGGGTGGGACACACCGGTACCGGCGTCGCGCTGGGCTGCGCGGCGCTCGGGCTCACCACCGGTTTCGTGGACTTCATCGGCGACGACCACCACGGCAGCCTGATCCGCGAACGGATGGCCGCCACCGGCGTCGACTTCCGGCCGCTGATCTCGCCGCACGGCACCCGGCGGGCGGTCAATCTCGTCGCCCCCGACGGCCGCCGGACGTCCTTCTACGACGCCCGGGACCCGCTCGACCTGCGGATGCCGCCGGAGCACTACCTCCCCGCGCTGCGCCGCGCCCGGCACGTCCATCTGTCGATCACGCACTTCTCCCGCTTTCTGTACGACGACATCGAGGCGCTGGGCCTCCCCGTCTCCACGGATCTGCACGACTGGGACGGGCTGACGGAACATCACCGCGAGTTCGCGCTCCGCTCGAACCTGGTGTTCCTCAGCACCGCCGGGGCGGGTGAACGGATCGCGTCCGTCATGCGGGAGATCCTGCACGAGGGGCGTGCCGAGGCCGTGATCGCGACGGCGGGGGCGGGCGGCGCCTATGTGCTGGGCGCCGACGACCGCTCCCCGCGCCCGGTGCCGGCCGTGGTGCCGCCCGGCCCGGTCGTGGACACCAACGGCGCAGGCGACGCCTTCACCTGCGGTTTCCTCTACGGCCGGCACTTGGGCCGGAGCCTTGAGGACTGTGCGCGACTGGGCGCCGTCGCCGGGGCGCATGCCTGTACCTCGCCCGGCACCCACACCACCCTCGTCGGCCCGGACGTGCTGCGCGCGGTCCCCACCACGGCGCCGGCCCCCGTCGATCAGTCCTTGCGGCCCACGCCGCCGTAGAAAATGGTGTTGTTGAGCTCCTCGGCGCCGGGCACCGCACCGTCCGGCCGCCACAGTGGGACCCGTACGACACCCGGTTCCAGCAGGGCGAACGGTCCGAAGAGCGGCTCGATGCCGGCCTTCGTGCGCAGGTTGAGGGTGGCGGTGGAGCTCTGGTAGACGCTCACCACGCCCTCGCGCGCCCGCTCGTCCGTGCGACCCGGGGCATAGGCCTCGTAGGGCTCACCGGTGGCGTGCGACAGCACGAGGCAACTGCCCGCGGGGAGCGCGTCGGCGAGGGTGGCGACGAGCGCGGCGGGATCCTCGTCGTCCCGGATGAAGTGCAGTACGGCAACCAGCAGCAGCGCCACCGGCCGGTCGAAGTCGATCAGTTCCCGGACGGCCGGGTGGTCCAGCAGCGCCTGGGGGTCGCGGACGTCGCCGAGCACGAACGCGGTGCCCTCGGTGGTGGTCAGCCGGGCCCCGGCGTGGGTGGCGACGATCGGGTCGTTGTCGACGTAGAGGACGCGGGTGTCGGGCGCGATCTCCCGGGCGACCTCATGGG
This sequence comes from Streptomyces sp. TM32, assembly GCF_004122755.1. Lineage (NCBI taxonomy): Bacteria > Bacillati > Actinomycetota > Actinomycetes > Kitasatosporales > Streptomycetaceae > Streptomyces > Streptomyces sp. TM32. The sequence goes on along the minus strand of NZ_SDIG01000013.1, from coordinate 65,200 downwards.
TGTTGGGCGAGGTGGGGATGCCGGTGCCGATGTCGATGATCTGGCGGATGCCGCCGGCGACCAGTTCGCGCACCGCCCGCCGCAGGAAGTCCCGGTTGGCGCGGGCGCTGAGCCGCACCTGCGGGTGGACCTCGATGACGCGCTCCGCGGCCACCCGGTCGACCTCGTAGTTGTCCCAGCCGCCGAGGTAGTAGTCGTACATCCGGGCCGGATGCGGCCGGCTGGTGTCGATCTCCTCGGCCGAGAAGCCCGAGTGCTCGGGGCCCTGGACGTACGGTCCGAGGTCCGTGGCCCCGTCCGGTCCGTGGGGGGAGGTGCCCTGCTCGCTCATGCCGTCCTCCGGTCGGTGCACCGGGCCGGTGCCACCGCGAGCAGGAAGTCGGCGTGGCCCGCCTTCGCCCCCTCGATGAAGCTCACCATTTCGCGGTGCGTGTAGATCAGGGCCGGGCCGTCCGGGTCGGTCGACTGGCGCAGCGCGATCCGGCCGTCCCCCAGCCGCATCGCCTCGACGCACTCGCCGCCGTTTCCGCCGCTCCAGGGCTTGTGCCAGCCCTCCGTGCCCAGTTCTGTGGCGGGCATGCCGTTGTAGATGCGTATGCGATCCATGGTTCAGATCTCCTTGCGAAAGCCACCCAGAATGGCCTCGGTGCGGTGTGCCGGCGCGGCCTGCGCGCACATCCGGTCGAGGGCCTCCAGGAACTGCGAGACGTCGTTGCGCTGGTCGAAGTACACGGCTCCGACGAGGCTTTCCGCGTATGCGATGTCCGGGAGTTCCGGGATCGGGAAGCGGAAGAGGTGGAAGGGGCCGTACATGGCCGGGTGCGGGCCCGCGGCGAAGGGCATGATTTGGAGCCGGACGTTCGGCAGCGCGGTGGCTTCCCTCAGCCGGGAAATCTGCTCGCGCATCACCGGGGAGCCGCCGATCGGCCGCCGCAGCACGGTCTCGTCCATGACGACCCACAACGTCGGTGCGTTGTCGCGGGTCAGCAGGGACTGCCGGGCCATCCGCAGGGCGACGATCCGGTCGATGTCCGCCGGGGACGCGTGCGGCATACCCGCCCGCAGCACGGCGGCGGCGTAGTCCTCGGTCTGCAACAGCCCGGGGACGTAGTGCGGTTGGTAGGCCCGGATGAGGTTGGCCTCGCTCTCCAGGCTGACGAATGCGCTGAACCACTCGGGAAGGACGTCCCGGAAACGGTGCCACCAGCCGGGCTTGTTGGCCTCGCGGGCGAGGGAGAGGAAGCCCTCGATCTCGTCCTCGTCGGCCACGCCGTAGGTCGCCAACAGCTTCTCGACGTAGGGGAGTTTGAGGCCGACCTCGGCCTTCTCCATGCGCCGTATCGTGGCGTGGGTCACGTCGAGGGCCGCGGCGGCCTGTTCGTAGGAGAGCCCCGCTTTCTCGCGCAGGTCCTGCAGTCGCTTACCGAGCACCACCCGCAGGACGGTCGGTGCACCTGCCGACCGTGGGTCCGCCACGTCCGATCGCCTCCAACTGATTTCAGTGTGCAGCAGTGTGTCATGCCGTCAGTACCGCGAACAGACTGCTTCTTACGATTCTGCAAATTGCAGAGTGATCCTTGCCATCGGTCACCGACATCGCACATAGTTGCGGAGTGGCTTCCTCCAACAACGCTCCTTCGTTAGGGCGCTGTGGCAGCTTTGTCGCCCAGTACCCGCAGGACGCGTTCCACTTGCCGGCGCGACGCACGTCCGTGCCCGAGGCGCGCAGGCGCGTCAGCGCACTGCTGACCGAGTGGGGCGCGGATCAACAAGTCCGCGACGACGTGGAGTTGGTGGTTTCCGAGCTCTTCACCAACGCTCTGCGACACACCGACAGCGAGAAGGTCGGGTGCGAACTCGCCCTGTTCGGCGCGCACATACGCATCGAGATCACGGACCAGGGCGGCCCGGAGAATTCGGCGCCGCACGTCCAGCCCGGCAGCGTGGACAAGGAGTGCGGGCGGGGACTGTTCCTCGTCGGCGCGCTGTCCGACAGCTGGGGGTCCCGGCCCGCCGACAGCGGACCGGGCCGGGTCGTCTGGGCGGACCTGCCCTACACCGGTACCGCAGCGCACTGAGGCCCCGCTCCGCCGTCGGCGGAATCGGGGCCTTCGTCGTGCCCGGGGCCGTTTCCGGCCGGTGCCGGACGCTACAGCGGCAGCAGATCGGGCCGCTTCGGCTCGACGTGATCGCCGGAGGACTCACCGCGGAGCCGGCGGCCGATCCACGATACGAGGTGCTCGCGCGCCCAGTGGATGTTGTCCCGGCGCGCGTCGGCGGCCGAGCGCTCCGCCTCCGGCGGCCACGGCTGGTCCGGGTCGGCCGGCACCCGCATGCCGAGCACCTGGGCCGCGCGCAGCGCCACCCGGGTGTGCCCGTCGGCCGACAGGTGCAGCCGGTCCTCGCTCCAGGCCCGCCGGTCCTGCACCGACTTCAGCGACCACAGATCCAGGACCGGGCAGTCATGCCGGTCCGCGATGGCCCGGACGTGTGCCGTATACGTCGCGATCTTGCCGCGCAGGTGCTTGAGCACGGGGACGCCGCGGGTGTCGAAACCCGTGCAGACCAGGACCGTGCCGACCGACCCGCGCAGATCGCGGACCGCCGCCTCGTAACGCTCGGCCACCGCGTCCGGGTCCGAGCCCGGCCGCAGGATGTCGTTGCCGCCGGCGCAGAACGTCACCAGGGCGGGGGCGAGCTCCTTCGCCCGCGGCACCTGTTCCTCGACGATCTGGTCCAGGAGCCGTCCCCGGACGGCGAGATTCGCGTAGCGGAAGTCGCCCTCCGCCTGCTGATCCGAGAGCAGGACCGCGAGCCGGTCCGCCCAACCGATGTACACCCCGTCAGGGCCGGGATCCCCGACCCCCTCTGTGAAGCTGTCCCCGACGGCTGCGTACGACCCGATGGCGCCATGGGCGCCGCTGCTGATGTTCTTCGAATCGTCTGCCACGTCAGGACATACTTCACCTTGAGAAGTGACTTACGCCACCGTAACCAGGGGTTGACGGCAGGTGATTAATGCCACCGAGTTAAATTCGACCCAAACGGGAATAGAGATCGACGCATCTTGCTTCCCGAGCGCTTTGCCACACTCCTACACGCCCGTATTGCGGCCTGATTGTTCCTTGCATCAATGTCGTATCGTCGGATGGTGACCCGCCTCGTCGACGAGCAGCGTCGGCGGCCGACACCAAGGAGCGCCCGTGACGCAGACGCCGCAGGTCCCACCGGCCCAGACCGAGCTCGCGGAGGTCCGCAATTTCCGCGATGTGGGCGGGCTGCCGACCATGGACGGGCGTCGCGTACGGGAGGGCAGGCTGTTCCGCAGCGGGCATCTCGCCCATGCAACCAAGGAGGACGCGGCATTTCTGGCCGGCCTCGGACTGCACACCGTCTTTGATTTCCGTAATGCCTCGGACATCGAACTGGAGGGGCCGGATGTCGCGCTGCCCGGGGTGCGCAATGTGAACATTCCGCTCACCGACCCGGCCGACGGTGCCGAGTTCTGGACGATGGTGCGCGACGGTGAGCTGGACCAGCTGCGCAGCGCGCTCGGCGACGGGAAGGCCGCAGCCCGGATGGCCGCCACCTACCGCCACATCATCACCACGCGTACCGAGGACCACAGCCGGGTGCTGCATGCGCTCGCCGAGGACAGCGTGCCGGCGCTGATGCACTGCGCGGCCGGCAAGGACCGTGCGGGCCTGTCCGTGGCCGTGACCCTGCTGGCGGTCGGCGTGGAGCGGGACGCCATCGAGGCGGACTACCTCAAGTCCAACGACCCGCACCGCCGCTACAAGATCCGCCGCTCGGACAACTCGGCGGTGGGGATGTCGCCGGAGGTCATGGAGCTGCTCTCGCCGCTGTTCGGCGCGCACACCGACTACCTCACGGCCGCCTACGACGCGATCGAACGGACCTGGGGCTCGACGGAGGCGTACCTCACCGACGGCCTGAAGCTGACCCCGGCCGTCCGGGAGCGGCTGCGGGACCGGCTCCTGACGGACTGATACCCGCGCGCGGTCCCTGTGGCAGGCTGCCCGGCATGATCGACAACTATGAGTTCTCCAGCGATCCGGCCCGGCTGGACGCCGCCCTGGTGCACCACTGGCTGTCCACCGACACGTACTGGGCGGCGGGCCGTTCACGGGACAAGCAGGACCGGGCGATCGCCGGCTCGCTGAACTTCGGCGCCTACGACACCGGCTCGGGCGCCCAGGTCGCCTATGCGCGGGTGGTCACCGACCGGGTCACCTTCGCCTGGCTCTGCGATGTCTACGTGGCCCCCGCGGCGCGCGGCAAGGGGATAGGCACGGCGCTGGTCGCCGCGGTCCGCGACCATCTGGCGCCCTACGAGGTGCGCCGCATTCTGCTCGCCACCGCCGACGCCCATGCGGTCTACGGGAAGGTGGGGTTCCGCCCGTTGACGGAACCCGCGAAGTGGATGGCGTACGGGCGCCAGTAGGGAGCGTGACGGCGGCCGCCCGGAGCGGCCCCGCCCCAGAGCCCGCCCGATGGCCGAGCGGGCCGAGGGCCGCGGTCGCCGTCTGCCGGCCGCACAGATCAGCCCTTGCCGGCGTGCAACGACTGCTTCACCAGCGTCCGCCCGAAGTCCCACATCAGGCCGCCGCCGCTGTGGGCGTCGTCCATGACGGCCGTGAACGCCTCGACGAAGCGGTCCACTTCCCGCTCGCCGATGATCAGCGGGGGAATCAGCTTGATGACCTCCAGATGGTCGCCGGAGACCTGGGTCAGGATGCGGTGCCGCTGCAGCAGCGGGACCACGACCATCTGCGCGAACAGGCCCTTGCGGGCGGCCTGCAGCATCATCCAGCGGCCGCGCAGGCCCAGGGACCTGGGGCGGCCGAACTCGATGCCGATCATCAGGCCGCGGCCCCGTACGTCGTGCAGCAGCTCGTAGCGGTCGATGAGGGCGGCGAGCCGGGAGCGCAGCAGGTCACCGGTGTGCCGGGCGTGGGCGACGAGTTGCTCGTCCTCCATCACCGCGAGCACCGCGAGCCCGGCCGCCATCGCCTGGGCGTTGGAGCCGAAACTGGCGGAGTGCACCAGGACCCGGTCCATGGACGAGTAGACCCTCTTGAAGATCCAGTCCTTGCCGAGGGTCGCACCGACCGGGACGTAGCCGCCCGAGAGCGCCTTGGCCACACACACCAGGTCCGGTTCCACGCCCTCCTCGTGCTGATAGGCGAAGAAGTCGCCGGTGCGGCCGAGGCCGGTCTGCACCTCGTCGGCGATCAGCAGCGCCTTGTGGCGGTGCAGCAGCTCCTGGGCGGCGCGCAGGAATCCGGGCGGGGTGGGGTGGACGCCCTTGCCCTGGACGGGTTCGACCACGAACGCGGCCACGTCGCCGCGCTCCAGCTCCCGCTCCAGTGCGGCCAGATCGCCCAGTTCCACGGCGGTGTCGGGCAGCAGCGGCGCGAAGCCGTCCCGGAAGCCGTCCTCGCCGTTGACGGAGAGCGAGCCGGTGGTCAAGCCGTGGAAGGCGTGGGTGCAGTAGAGGACGCGTGGTTTTCCGGTGGCGTAGCGGGCGAACTTCAGGGCGGTCTCGACGGCTTCGGTGCCGCTGTTGCCGAAGAAGACCCGGTCGAGGTGGGGCGCATGGCTCAGCAGCTTCTCGGCGAGCAGACCGGGCAGCGGCTGGCAGTCGAAGCGGGTGAGGTCGGCCAGCGAGGCGTCGAGGACGTCGTGCAGCGCCTGCCGGACGACGGGGTGGTGCCGGCCGAGGCCCATCACCCCGAAGCCGGCGAGCATGTCGAGGTAGTCCTGGCCCTCGGTGTCCCAGAAGTAGGCGCCCTCGGCCCGCTCGTAGACCTTGTCGAAGCCGATGGTGCGCAGCATCCGCGGGAGCTGGTGGTTGAGGTGGCGGGCATGCAGCTCATAGCGCTCCGTGCCGCGCTCGGCGAGGAGAGCCGTCAGATCGAATCCGGTCACGGTGTGCTCTCCTTACGGCCCGCCGCGGCCCGGCCCAGCGCGGCGCTGATCTGTCCGGCGATCTCGGCCGGGGTGAGTCCGAGGTCGGCCAGCAGCTCACCGCGCCGGGCGTGCGGCAGGAACTGCTCGGGGATCCCGAAGGTACGCAGCGGCACGTCCACGTGCGCGTCCCGCAGGGCCTGGCCGACCGCCCAGCCGATACCGCCGGTCCGGCTGTTGTCCTCCACGACGGCCACCATGGCGTGCTGCGCGGCGAGCTGCTCGATGGCCTCGTCGACCGGCTTGACCCAGCGGGGATCGATGACGGTGGCGTCCACGCCGCGCGCCGCGAGGAGTTCGGCGACCCGCAGGCACACCGGGGCCATCACCCCGACGGCGACCAGCAGCACGTCCGGGTGCGGGGCCTGGTGGAGGACGTCGACGCCGCCGATCCGGTCGACGGCCGGGATCGGGTCGTCCACCGCCTCCTTGGGGAAGCGGACGACGGTCGGTGCGTCGGCCACCTCCAGCGCTTCGCGCAGCTGGGCACGGAGCTGCTCGGCATCGCGCGGCGCGGCGATCCGCAGCCCCGGTACGACGCCGAGCACCGACAGGTCCCACATGCCGTTGTGCGAGGCGCCGTCGGTGCCGGTGACGCCGGCCCGGTCCAGCACGAAGGTGACCCCGCACTTGTGCAGCGCCACGTCCATCAGCACCTGGTCGAAGGCGCGGTTGAGGAAGGTGGCATAGACCGCGACGACCGGGTGCAGACCGCCGGTCGCCAGGCCCGCGGCCGACACGACCGCATGCTGCTCGGCGATGCCCACGTCCCACACCCGGTCGGGATAGGCCTTGGCGAACTTCTCCAGACCGACCGGTTGCAGCATCGCCGCGGTGAGCGCGACGACATCCTCGCGCTCGGCGCCGATGCGAACCATCTCGTCGCCGAAGACGGACGTCCAGGAGGGGGCGCCGGGCGGGGCGACCGGTGCGCAGGTCAGCGGGTCCATCACGCCGACGGTGTGGAAGTGGTCCGCCTCGTCCTCCAGGGCGGGCGGGTAGCCGCGGCCCTTCTCGGTCAGGCAGTGCACCAGCACCGGCCCGTGGAAGCCGGCCGCCCGGCGCAGCGCCGATTCGACGGCCGCGATGTCATGGCCGTCGATCGGCCCGACGTACTTCAGGCCCAGGTCCTCGAACATGCCCTGCGGGGCGATGAAGTCCTTCAGGCCCTTCTTGGCCCCGTGCAGCGAGTCGTAGAGGGGTGCGCCGACGACGGGGGTGCGCTGCAGGACGTCCTTGCCCCAGGTCAGGAATTTCTCGTAGCCGTCGGTGGTGCGCAGGGTGGCGAGGTGGTCGGCCAGGCCGCCGATGGTCGGCGCGTAGGAGCGGGCGTTGTCGTTGATGACGATGATCAGCGGGCGGTCCTTGGCGGCGGCGATGTTGTTCAGCGCTTCCCAGGCCATGCCGCCGGTCAGCGCCCCGTCGCCGATCACGGCCACCACATGGTCGCGGCTGCCGCGAAGCCGGTGGGCCTTGGCGAGGCCGTCGGCCCAGCCCAGCACCGTCGAGGCATGGCTGTTCTCGATGACGTCGTGCACGGACTCGGCGCGCGAGGGGTATCCGGACAGCCCGCCCTTGGCCCGGAGCTTGGAGAAGTCCTGCCGTCCCGTCAGCAGCTTGTGGACGTAGGACTGGTGCCCGGTGTCCCACAGGATGCGGTCGGCGGGTGAGTCGAAGACCCGGTGCAGGGCGATGGTCAGCTCGACCACTCCGAGGTTGGGGCCCAGATGGCCGCCGGTGCGGGCGACGGCCTGGACGAGGAAGTGCCGGATTTCCTCGGCGAGTTCGGGCAGCCGGGCCACGGGCAGCGCCTTGAGCGCGCGCGGTTCCCGGAGGTGTTCCAGCAGCGTCATGTGCGGTCCCCCTCTTCCTGGTTCGGCCGGCGGTGCCGGTCCGTCCGCCGTCGCGTGCGGGGCCGACGGCGGACCGGGCCCTGACGAGGGGAGCCCGGGCGCGGGCTCCCCCTTATCAGCAGGTCATCCGCGGTTTCCGGCGATGGTCTCCCTGGCCGCCCGCAGGGACTCCTTCAGCGAGCCCATGGTGGCGAGGACGGCGGTCGGCTCGTAGCCGCAGTGCGCCATGCAGTTGGCGCACCGCGGGTCCTTGCCGCGGCCGTACTTGTCCCAGTCGGTCTCCTCGATGAGCTCCTGGTACGTCGGGACGTAGCCGTCGCTCATCAGGTAGCAGGGGCGCTGCCAGCCGAAGAGCGAGTAATTGGGGATCGCCCAGGCCGTGCAGGGGAAGTCCGCCTTGCCCTCCAGGAAGTCCAGGAAGAGCGGGCTGTGGTTGAGCCGCCAGCGCCGCCGGTTGCCGCCGGCGAAGGCCTTCTTGAACAGCTCGCGGGTCTGCTCGACGCCCAGGAAGTGCTCCTGGTCGGGAGCCTTCTCGTAGGCGTAGGCGGGCGAGAGCATCATTTCGTCGACCTGGAGGTCGTCATTGAGGAAATTGAGGACCTCGATGATGGTCTGCGGGGTGTCGGTGTTGAAGAAGGTGGAGTTGGTGGTGACCCGGAAGCCGCGCCGCTTGGCCTCCTTGATTGCCGCCACCGCCTCGTCGAAAACGCCTTCCTTGGCGACCGATTCGTCGTGCCGCTCACGCATCCCGTCGATGTGCACCGCGAACGCGAAATACGGGGAGGGCCGGAAGTCATCCATCTTCTTGCGCAGCAACATGGCGTTGGTGCACAGGAAGACGTATTTCCGCTTGGCCACCAACTGCCGGACGATCTCGTCGATCTGCGGGTGCATCAGGGGTTCGCCACCGGCGATGGAGACCATCGGGGCACCCGACTCCAGCACCGCGCCGACCGCCTGCGCCACCGGCATGCGCTGCTTGAGCACCCCCGCCGGATGCTGGATCTTTCCGCAACCCTCGCATTTCAGATTGCACGCGAAGAGCGGCTCCAGCTCGACAATGAGCGGGAACTTCTCACGCCGCCGGATCATCTTCTGCTCAAAAAGATAGGTACCGACCCGGATGGACTGACGAAGCGGCATGGCCATCTGACTCACCTCCAGGGGAGCAGCAAAGAACGGTGCCATTCGTAAAAAACAGGCAGGACGGAGCGCAGGACTCGGAAGGCTGATATTCCACCGCGCACGGTGCCGATTCGCACGAGTTCGTGTTCTGGAGCGTCCACGACCACCCGGACGGCCGCAACCGGACGGGGGCCGGCCCGTCGGGCCGCGCGGAGGGTGGCCGCGGACTCCATGTCCACCGCGACCGCACCCGCGGCGTGCAGCGCGGCCCGCTCGGCGCCGCGCACCACGTGGTCGGAGCCGCACAGGAGCCCGCTGTGCACCCTCAGACCGCGCTCCCGCAGGGCCCGCAGCAGCGGGCCGTTGTCCCGGCAGGGCGTCTCCGGGTCGTCGGCGTGGTGGCCGCGGGTGGCCGAGGCGACGATCACGTCCCCGGGCCGCATGCCGGGGGCGAGCCCGGCACAGAAGCCGCTGGCGACCACCGGGGACCGCTCGGTGACCGCACCCTCGCGCAGCGCCGTGGCGAGGGTACGTTCGGCCGCCTGCGGGCCCATGCCCGTACGGAGCACGACCGGCCGCGGTAAGGCCCGCTCCGCCGCTCCCGCGAGGTCGCCGCCACGCAGGGCGAACCGCTCGATGCCGAGCGCACAGGCGACCAGCAGTGGTGGATCCGCGTCGGTCGGGGCCGGGCCCGGCATCAGGACCCCACCGGTGCGACGGCCGGGCCCCCGTTGAGATAGCGCCCCAGTGCCGTCAGGGGGAAGACCTGGCGGTAGAGGTGGTAGTTGATGGAGAAGTCCCAGGGGAAGCCGGTGCCGGTGAAGTACGGCTCGTCCCAGGAGCCGTCCTCGCGCTGCGTCGCGGCCAGCCAGCGCACTCCGCGGCGTACCGCCTCGCCGTCCCGCTCGCCGGCCGCGAGCAGCGCCATCAGCGCCCAGGCGGTCTGTGAGGCGGTCGAGGCGCCGCGCCCGGCCCACTGCTCCTTGTCCTGATAGGACCGCTGGTCCTCGCCCCAGCCACCGTCGTCGTTCTGCACCCCCTCCAGCCAGCGGACCGCGCGGCGGACCGCCGGGTGCGAGCGCGGGATGCCGGCCGCGGCGAGCGCGGGAAGCACCGATCCGGTGCCGTAGAGGTAGTTGGTGCCCCAGCGGCCGAACCAGGCGCCGCAGGGGTCCTGTTCGGCCAGCAGCCAGGCGATTCCGCGGCGGGTGCGCGGGTCGTGGGTACGGCCGACGTCCGCGAGCATCTCGACGACATGGGCGGTGACATCGGCCGACGGCGGGTCGATGACCTCCCCGAAGTCACAGAACGGCAGCCGGTTGGGCAGCGGGCTGGTGTTGTCGACGTCGAACGCGCCCCAGCCGCCGTCCCTGGACTGCATGCCGAGGTTCCAGCGCACCGCGCGGCGTACCGCGGCCTCGACCCGCTGCGGATCGGGGTGCTTGACCCGGCGCAGCGCGAGCACCACCTCTGCGGTGTCGTCGATGTCCGGGTAGTTGTCGTTCTCGAACTCGAACGCCCAGCCGCCGGAGGGGAGTTGGGGGCGCTTCACGCTCCAGTCGCCGGGCCGGTCGATCTGCTCGGCCAGTATCCACTCGGCGGCCTTGACCAGCTGGGGGTGGTCGGCGGGCACGCCGGCGTCGGCGAGCGCGATGGTGGCCAGGCAGGTGTCCCAGACCGGGGACTGGCAGGCCTCGATCATCCGGGCCCCGTCCGCGCGCCGTACGGCGAACCGGTCGAGGGACGCCAGGCCGGTACGCAGCACGGGGTGGTCGAGGTCGTAGCCGAGGAGGTGCAGCGCGATGACGGAGTAGACGGCGGGCGGCTGGATACCGCCCCAGCAGCCGTCGTTCTCCTGGCGCTCGATGATCCAGCGGGCGGCGGAGCGCATCGCGGCGCGGCGCAGCCTGCGGAAGGCGACCTTGTGGTAGAGGTGCAGCGCCTTGTCGAGGCGCTGGAACAACCCGTCCCAGCTCACGGCGGGGGCGAGCGGCCGCGGCGGGTTGGGGCGCCGCGGGTCGGTGTGCAGCTCGTCGAGGGCGAACGGCGCCGGACGCACCGGGCGGGTGGCCGAGACGATGGTCAGCGGCACGATGGTCTGCCGCGCCCAGCATCCGAAGTCATAGATGTTGAGCGGGAACCACTTCGGGAAGTAGAGGAGTTCCGGCGGCAGTTGCGGCAGGTCGTCCCACTTCCACCAGCCGAACAGGGCCAGCCAGATGCGGGTGAAGACCCGGGCCGCGGCGACTCCGCCCTGCTCGCGGACCCATGCGGAGGCCTTGGCCATGTGCGGGGCGTCCGGGGCGTCCCCGGCGAGCCGCAGGGCGACGTAGGCCTCGATGGTGGTGGAGAGTTCACCGGGCCCGCCGTAGAAGGTGGCCCAGGTGCCGTCCGGGCACTGCTCGCCGCGGATGTAGCGGGCCGCGGCCTCGGTGACTTCGGGGTCCTGGATACCCAGGAACTGACGGAGCAGCAGGTCTTCGGCGTCCATCGTGACGTTGGTCTCGAGGTCGCCCTTCCACCATCCGGCGGGGTCCTGGGCGGACAGCAGATGGTCGGTGGCGCGGGCGGTCGCGCGGCGGGCGGCATCCGCCGTGTCGCCCCCTAAGGCGCTCCGTACCCGGGCGGATGCTGCGGTTTTCCCAGCGGTGGCATCGCTGGCCGATGGGGCCCGGGGCGGCAGCGCCCCGGTGCTTCCGTCGGTCGTCGCTGTCATGGCTTCCCCTTCTGCAGTGAACTGTGAAAAGCGTGCTCAGGGATTCCGTCGGCCGGCGCCCGGCTGGCACCGGCCGGCGACTGCGATCTATTCGGTGTCGATGGTGATCATCTCTTTCGTACGACGACGAAGTCCGCGAGCGCGACGAGCTCGGCACGGACCTTCTCCGGCATCTCGATCTCGTCGAGCGCGGCGATGGCGGTGGTGTGCTGACGGCGGGCCTCCTGCGACGTCCACTCACGGCCGCCGGCCTCCTCGATGAGGGCCGCGCGGGAGGCGAACTCCTCCTCGGTGAAGTCGGCGATCTCGCTCTCGCTCTTCTTGGCGTCGGCCGCCAGGATCCGGGCGAGGCGCTCGGAGGCCTCACCGCCGGCGGCCAGGGCCGCGACGACCGGCAGCGACTTCTTGCGCTGCCGCAGGTCGCTCCAGGTCTGCTTGCCGGTGGCGTCCGGGTCGCCCCAGATGCCGAGCAGGTCGTCGACGGCCTGGAAGGCGAGGCCGAGGTGGTAGCCGTACTTCTCCAGGGTGTCCGCCGTGCGGTCGTCGGCGCCACCGAGCACCGCGCCGATGGAGACGGCACAGGCCAGCAGCGCGCCGGTCTTGTTGCCCTCCATCTCCAGGCACTCCTCGACGGTGACCCGCTCGCGGTGCTCGTAGGAGATGTCCTGCGCCTGGCCGTCGATCAGCTTGCGGGACGCCTGGGTGAGCCGGCGGGTGGCGCGGCCGGCGTCGACCGTGCCGAGCTCCAGCAGTATTTCGTTGGCGAGGGCGAAGAGCGCATCGCCGACGAGGATGGCCTGCGCGGGGCCGTGCACCTTCCACACCGTGTCGCGGTGCCGGCGCTGCTCGTCGCCGTCCATCAGGTCGTCGTGCAGCAGCGAGAAGTTGTGCACCAGCTCGACGGCGACCGCTCCGGGGATCCCGACCTCCGGGGCCGCGCCGGCGGCCTCGGCCGAGAGCAGCGCGAGCGCGGGCCGTACCGCCTTGCCGCTGTCACCCGTGGTGGGGTGGCCCTCGGCGTCGATCCAGCCGAAGTGGTAGGCGGCGACGGTGTCCATGGGAGGAGCGAGCCGGTTGACGGCGGCACGCAGCACGGGAGTGGCGAGTGTCCGCCCGCGCTCCAGCAGCGCGGTGACCCCGTCGGTGTCGATAGCTGGGGAAGCCGGATTCACGGTTTCTCCTCTGTTTCCGATGCTCGTGCTCGTGGGAGCGCTCGTACTCGTAGTCATGCCGCCTCCTGAGGCAACTGGCCCTGGGGGAAGCCGAGTTCGGTGAGTGCCTCGCGAGCGGCGGCAGTGCCGCTGCGAACAGCGCTTTCCATGGTCGCGGGCCACCCGGTGGCGGTCCACGCACCGGCCAGATACAGGCCGGGGGCTTGGGTGCGGGCGGCGGGGCGGAGCCTGCCGACGCCCGGTGCGGGCGCGAAGGTCGCGGTGCGCTCGCGGGTGACGAAGAAGTCGTGGATCCGGGCGCCCCGGGCGGCGGGCAGCAGCCGCTCCAGCTCCGGAAGATAGCGGGCGCGCAGCTTGGCGACCGGCTGGTCGATCTCTTCCTGCGCGGCGGACTGCGACACGGCCAGGTACTGGCACCGCTCATTGCCCTTGACGCGCGTCAGTCCCGACCCGTCGGTGCGGTCGAAGACCCATTGGACGGGCGAGCCGACCGCGGCGAAGAAGGGGCGGCGCAGCACCGTGCGGTCGTAGACGACGTGGAGGTTGAGGATCGGGGCGGTGCCGATGTCCAGCAGCCGGTCCTTGCCGGCCAGCGCCCCGTCGGGCAACAGGGCGTGCGTCTCGCGCTGCGGTACGGCGAGGACGACGGTGTCCGCGGTGAGTTGCTCGCTGCCGTGCGGGCCGTTCGCCACCGAGACCCGCCAGCCGCCGTCCGTACGGTCCACGGCCGCGACGCGGGTCCGCAGCGCGAGGCGGACACCGGCCTTCTCCAGCGCCGTACGGGCGAGGGCGTCGTGGACGTCGCCGAGCGGGACGCGGGACCAGCCGATGTCGGCGGCGCCCGGCGCGGACAGCAGCCCGGTCTTGAAGACCTTGGCGGCCAGGCCCAGCGAGGCGTCCTCGGCGCGGGCGTTGAGGGTCGCGACGCCGACCAGGTCCCACAGCGCCTCGACGGCCCGGGCCGACTGGCCGTGGCGGCGCAGCCAGCTGCCGAAGTCCACCCCGTCCAGCGCGGGGTCGGCCGGGTCGAGGCCCTTGAGCGCGAGGGTGGCACGGACGACACCGGCCCGCTCGGCGGGTGAGAGGTGCGGGTAGCCGGCCAGGCTGCGGGCGAGGTGCAGCGGGACGGGCAGGGCGCTGCGGCGCAGCCGGCCCAGCCGCATCCCGCCCCCGCCGGAGCTGGAGCCGGGGTCCAGGACCGGTACGTCCAGGCGCTCCTGAAGGGGCACCAGGTCCGCGGCGCCGATCCGCTCCAGCAGCGTGCGGTAGGCGGTGCAGCAGCGCAGGTAGACGTGCTGGCCGTTGTCGACGTTCAGTTCGCCGGCGGCGGACTCGCGACGGAAGGAGAAGACCAGCCCGCCGAGCCGGGGCCGGCCCTCGATCAGGGTCACCCGCAGCCCCGCGTCGGCCAGCGCGAGCGCCGCGGTCGTGCCCGCGAGACCGCCCCCGACGACCACCGCGGTCCGCCCCTGGGGAGCGCCGGACGGCAGGTCAGGATGGCGGCCGAGCCGCGTGGCCGGCGATGTCATGTGCTCTCCCCCCGTACTGCTGTGAGGGACGCAGCCACCCCGGAGAGGGTTGCCCGCCGCGCTGACGCGGGGTCACCGCCGTTGGCCGTCCGGCGCATCATCCACGCCTCCGGACGGACTGCCGTCGGCCGATCGCCCGCGCGTCGAGCCCGGAGAGCCCGCGCACCGCGACGAACGCCTTCTCCCGGCCGGGCAGCGAGACCCGGCCGCGCAGCACGGCCTCGGGGTCGGCGGCGATCCGGGTCAGCAGGCGGTGGTAGATGCCCGCCATCGCGGCCACGCAGGCGCCGCTGCGCCGGTCGAGCATCGGCAGCAGCCGGAAGCCCTCGGCGAACAGCGCGCGGGCGCGGGTGACCTCGAAGTGCACCAGGCCGGCGAAGTCGGAGCCGGGCGGCGGTACGGGGCGGTCGAAGCCGTCCGCACAACCGAACTTGGCGAGGTCCTCGGCGGGGAGGTACGTCCGGCCGTTGCCGGCGTCCTCGCGAACGTCCCTGAGGATGTTGGTCAGTTGCAGGGCGAGGCCGAGGGTGTCGGCGTACTCCGGCGCACGCTCGGCGTCCGGCGCGCCGGGGACCGTGCCGAACACGCCCAGCGAGAGCCGGCCGATCGCGCCGGCCACACAACGGCAGTAGACCTTCAGCTCGTCCCAGGTCTCGTACGTCTCGCCGCGCACGTCCATCAGCACGCCGTCGATGAGCTCGTCGAGACCCTCCAGCGGCAGTGGGAAGCGGCGGGCGGCATCGGAGAGCGCGACGGCCACCGGGTCGGTGTCGTCTTCGTCGATCCGGCCGTCCTTGATACGGCCCAGCAGCGCCCGGGTGTCCTCCAGGCGCCGTTGTTTGGCGGTGGGCTCCAGGGTGCCGTCACCGATGTCGTCGATCCGGCGGGAGAAGGCGTAGAGCGCCGACATGGCCTGTCGCTTGTCGGTCGGCAGCAGCCGGATGCCATAGGCGAAGTTCCGTGCCTGCTGCCCGGTGATGGCCTCGCAGTAGCGGTACGCAGCGAGCACCGGCGCGGACGCGTGTGCAGTGTCCTCCACGGTCCGACTCACCCCTCTCTTCGCAATGTCGCCGCTACCTCGCGCAGCAGGCTGAGCTTGGTCGGCTTGGGCGGTCCAGGGAGTACGTCATGATCGGCGGCCGCGACCGCCTGGAGTGCAGCGCGTCCGCCGGCCACGAAACCGGCCAGCAGCAGCTTGAGTCTGCCGTGGACGCTACCCACCAGCGGGGTGCCTTCATTCAGCAGGTCACGGGCGCGTTCCGCCTCGTAGGCGATCAGCGCGCGCACCGATGCGCCCCCGCTGGGGGCGGCCAGATCGGCCTCGGTGACGCCGAAGCGTTTCATGTCCTCGGCGGGGAGGTAAATGCGGTCGCGCCCGAGGTCCTCGGCCACGTCCTGGAGGTGCTCGACGATCTGGAGCGCGGTACAGACGGCGTCCGAGCGGCGGATGCGCTCCGGGCTCGCGGTGCCGGTGATGCCGAGGACGAGCCGGCCGACGGGATTGGCGGACAGCTCGCAGTAGGCGGCCAGATCGTCGTAGGTGCCGTAGCGGCTGATCCGCTGGTCCTGCCGGTTGGCCGCGATCAGATCGAGGAACGGCTCGGGGGTCAGCCCGCAGCGGCGGACGGTCGGGCCGAGCCGGCGCATGAGCGGATGCCGGGGCCCGGGGGCCCGGTCGCTGAAGACGCGGTGCAGATCCGCCTCCAGGGCGTCCAGCAGCGCGAGCCGCTCTCCCCCACTCTCGGCCGCGCTCGATCGGGAGGTGCCCCCGTCCTGCGCGCGGTCCAGCCCGAGGAGCACGGCATCGCCGCCGCCGGGGGCGAGGTCACCGTCACCGATGTCGTCGACGAGCCGGGCGAAGCCGTAAACGGCCATCAGATCGGCGCGCCAGACCCGGGGCAGGAAGAACGGCGCCACCGGGAAGTTCTCGTGTGCGGCCTGATCGAGCACGGTGCGCGTCTGCTCCCGTCCGTCGCCCGCCACCCCCGTCCGGGGGAAAGCGCGACGCGCCTGCTCGTTGTCTCGGCTCACCGGGGGCTGCC
Organism: Streptomyces sp. TM32; assembly: GCF_004122755.1. NCBI lineage: Bacteria > Bacillati > Actinomycetota > Actinomycetes > Kitasatosporales > Streptomycetaceae > Streptomyces > Streptomyces sp. TM32. Next base: position 48,772 of record NZ_SDIG01000013.1, on the reverse strand, counting down.
CGGCGCATTTCGGTGCCGGAGCGAACCAGTAGCCATTGCCGTCACGTCTCCCGTTCTACACCGCCAAGCTAAAACATCCTATTTCGGACACGCCGCAGCAGGCGACGCGCCCGATCGAGTCCACATCGCCCGCTCGGGTGAGCATTGCCCGACATGTACCACTTGATGCTGTTCAGTACCCGTACAGCTTACGCCGTACGTCTCGCCCGCCTCCGAGGGGGTACCGAAGCGGCGGGCACCATTCCGGCCATCATCCACGGCGTTCGAACTGGCCCCGATGCCCGTAGAGTTGACGATTCCTGCACACCCGAAGGCCTCCACGAGGCGAACTCGCGGAGGCCTTCGGGGCGGGACGGGACTACTTGCCCGTCTCCTTTTCGTACGCCTTGATGACCTCGTCGGTGGGGCCGTCCATCAGCAGCTCACCGCGTTCCAGCCACAGCACCCGGTCGCAGGTGTCGCGGATGGACTTGTTGTTGTGGCTGACCAGGAAGACCGTGCCGGCCTCCTTGCGCAGCTCGCGGATGCGGGCCTCGGAGCGCTTCTGGAAGCTGCGGTCGCCGGTGGCCAGCGCCTCGTCGATCATCAGCACGTCATGGTCCTTGGCCGCGGCGATGGAGAACCGCAGCCGGGCCGCCATACCGGACGAATAGGTGCGCATCGGCAGCGAGATGAAGTCGCCCTTCTCGTTGATGCCCGAGAACTCGACGATGCCGTCGTAGCGCTCGCGGACCTGCTCACGGGACATACCCATGGCCAGGCCGCCGAGGACGACGTTCTTCTCGCCGGTCAGATCGTTCATCAGCGCCGCGTTCACGCCCAGCAGGGAGGGCTGGCCGTGCGTGTAGACCTTGCCGCGCTCCGCCGGCAGCAGGCCGGCGACCGCCTTGAGCAGCGTCGACTTGCCCGAGCCGTTGGAGCCGATCAGGCCGATCGACTCGCCGCGGTAGGCGGTGAACGACACACCCCTGACCGCATGCACCTCGCGCACGCCCGTGGACGGCTTTCGCCGCACGATGCGGTTCAGCGCCGCGGTCGCGCTGCCCTTGCCGGCACCCGTGCCGTAGACGCGGTAGACGATGTGCAGATCGTCCGCGATCACGGTCGGGATGCGCTCCCGCGCCGCCTCGGTCGGCTGGACGCCGTTGGTCTGCTCAGCCACGTCCGTACCGCTCCTCGGCCTTCCAGAAGTACACAAAACCCACGACGCCCATCAGCAGCGCCCAGCCGCCGGCGAACGCCCACACATGCGGCGGCAGCTGGCTCGCCTTGAAGCTGTCGATCAGCGCGAACCGCATCAGGTCGATGTAGACCGCGGCGGGGTTGCCGTTCAGCAGCACCTCCACGAACTTCGGGACGTGCTTGCCCTTGAGGATCAGGTCGATGCTGAACATCACGCCGGACGCGTACATCCAGGTCCGCATGATGAAGGGCATCAGCTGCGCCAGGTCCGGGGTCTTCGACCCCAGCCGCGCCATGACCATCGCCAGACCGGTGTTGAAGACGAACTGCAGCGCCAGCGCCGGGAACACCAGCAGCCACGACCACGTCGGCACCTGCCCGAAGCCGAGCAGGATGATCACCAGCACGCCCATGGAGAACAGCAGCTGCTGCAGCTGCATCAGGCAGAACGAGATCGGCAGACAGGCCCGCGGGAAGTGCAGCGCCCGCACCAGGCCGAGGCTGCCGGAGATCGCCCGGGTGCCGGCCATCACCGAACTCTGGGTGAAGGTGAAGATGAAGACGCCGGTCACCAGGAACGGGACGTAGTCCGGGACGCCCTTCCGGGTGCCGATCAGCAGGCCGAAGATCAAGTAGTACACGAGCGCGTTCAGCAGCGGCGTCGCCACCTGCCAGACCTGTCCCAGCTTGGCCTGGCTGTACTGCGCGGTCAGCTTGGCGCTGGCGAAGGCGGAGATGAAATGCCGGCGGTGCCACAGCTGCCCGATGTACTCCGGAAGGCCGGGTCGGGCACCGCTCTGCGAGAGCCCGTACTTCTGGGCCCGCTGGGCAGGAGTGAGCCCCTCATCGGAAGATGGCGGGGCACTCATGGCGACCGCACTGTCGTGCGTGGTCTCGCTCACAGTTGACACTTTCGTCCTCAAGGTGCGCTGCCGGGGCCACGCCCCGGTTCGCGCCTGATGCTCTCAGATACGAGCTTGTCAGATGACGGGAGGGCGACCCAGTCGGGTCAGTCGCCAAACGGTAGCCCACTTCATGGGGCGCCTGGGACCGCACGGCGAGACCCAGCCCTCCTTGAAGCCGCCCAGCCAGGCCCGCAGCGCCGGCCGCGACGGCCGGCGGACGAGGGTGAGCAGAAACCAGACACCGAGGTAGACCGGCACCAGCGGGGCGGGAAGGTTGCGGCGGGCCAGCCAGACGCGGTTGCGGGCCACCATGCGGTGGTAGACCGCATGCCGGGCCGGAGCCGTCGTCGGGTGGAAGAGGACCATGTCGGAGCGGTAGTCGATCAGCCACCCCGCGTCCAGCGCCCGCCAGGCCAGGTCCGTCTCCTCGTGGGCGTAGAAGAAGTCGTCGGGCAGACCGCCGACCTCCGCGAAGACGGTCGTACGGACCGCGTTCGCGCCGCCGAGGAAGGTGGTCACCCGCGACGAGCGCATCGGGTCGGCGGCGCGCAGCCGCGGGACGTGCCGGCGCTGGGTCTCGCCGGTGTCCGGGTCGGCGATCCGGAAGCTGATGATGCCGAGCCGGGGGTCCGCGGCGAAGGCCTGCCGGCACAGCTCGGCGGTGTCCTCGCCGGCCAGCAGGCCGTCGTCGTCGAGGAAGAGCAGCACATCGACATCCCGGCCACCGGGGCCGAACGCCTCGATACCGGCATTGCGGCCGGCCGGGATGCCGACGTTCTCCGGCAGCTCGACGGTCCGGATGCCCTCGGGGAGCTCGGGCAGCGGCGAACCGTTGCCGACCACGGCGATCTCGACCGGATCGCCGTCCTGCTTGGCGACCGAGTCCAGGAGTGCGCGCAGCTCCTCGGGGCGGTTGCCCATGGTGATGATGACCGCGCCGACCTTCATCGCGCCCCTCACTTCAGCCTGCTCGACGCCAGGATGGACACCAGGTGCAGCAGCGTCTGCAGGAGCGCGATGCCGGCCAGCACGGCGACGCCGAGCCGGGAGAAGAACAGGTCGCCCCGGACCGTGTCCAGGACCGCCAGGACCAGGATCAGCAGGGAGGCCTCGACCCCGAGGACCAGGCGGTGGAACTTCAGCGCCGCGGCCGCCTTGCGGGCCAGCGCCATGCCCGACGAGCGCGGCTCGGACGCCGTTTCCTTGACCGGCGGCAGCCCGCCCTGGTGACGGGCGACGCCGACGAGGTCGGTCTCGGCCTTGATCAGGATGGCGCCGAGAGCGGCGAGGGTGCCGAGGAACGCCCACAGCCAGTCGATCCGCCCGGAGCCCCACAGGTCCGCGGCGCGCAGCCCGAAGCCGACGAGCACCGCGGCGTCGCACAGGTAGGCGCCGACCCGGTCCAGGTACACCCCGCCCAGCGAGAACTGCTTCTTCCAGCGGGCGACCTCGCCGTCGACGCAGTCGAGCAGCAGGTAGAGCTGGACCATCAGCACGCCGAGCAGAGCCCCCGCGATCCCCGGCACCAACAGGGCGGGGGCGGCGAGGACGCCGGCGACGGTCATCACGTAGGTCAGCTGGTTGGGCGTGATCCGCGTGTTCACCAGGTGGCGGTCGATGCGCAGCGAGATCTCGCGCATGTAGAGCCGGCCGGCCCAGTGCTCGCCGCTCCGCCGGTCCTTCACCCCCGGGGGGTGAACGACCGGGCGGAGCTCAGCTACCGATGGCTTCTGCATAGTCGGCGTAAGCGTCCCTGATCTGGTCGATGGACAGGTCGAGGTGCTCCAGGATCGTGTAGCGCCCCGGACGGGTCTTGGGTGCGTAGGCGACGACCTGGACGAATTCCTCGTCGGTGAAGCCGATCTCACCCGGCGTGACCGGCAGACCGTGCCGGCGCAGCACCTCGACCATCAGGTCACGGGTCTCCGTGTCCCCGCGCAGATGCGTGGCGAACGCGGCGCCGAGGCCGCACTGCTCGCCGTGGCTCGCCGCGCGCTTGGGGAAGAGGAGGTCGAAGGCGTGGTTGATCTCGTGGCAGGCGCCGGAGGCCGGACGGCTGTCGCCCGCGACCGACATCGAGATCCCGGTGAGGACCAGGCCCTCGGCCAGCACCTGGAGGAACTTGTCGTCGCCGACGCCGCCGGGGTGGCGCAGCACGGCCTCGCCGGCCTGGCGGGCCATGGCGGCGGCCAGCCCGTCGAGGTCCTCGCCGGTCTCGCGGTGGGCGAGCTCCCAGTCCGCGACCGCGGAGATGTTGGAGATCGCGTCACCGATGCCGGAGCGGACGAACCGGACCGGGGCCTCGCGGATGATGTCGAGGTCGATCACCACGGCGATCGGGTTCGGCACACCGTAGGAGCCGCGGCCGGCGTCGTTGTCGAGGGTGGCGACCGGCGAGCACAGGCCGTCGTGCGACAGGTTCGTCGCGACGGCGACCAGCGGCAGGCCGATGCGCGCGGCGGCGAACTTGGCACAGTCGATGATCTTGCCGCCGCCCAGGCCCACGACCGCGTCGTAGTGCCCCTTCTTCATGGCGTCGGCAAGCTTGATCGCGTCGTCCAGGGTGCCGCCGTCAACCTCGTACCACTCCGCGCCCGGCAGCGCGGGCGACAGCCGCTCCCGCAGCCGGGCCCCCGAGCCGCCGCTGATCGCGATGGCGAGCTTGCCGGACGCGGAGATGCGCTGATCGGCCAGCAGGCCCGCCAGGTCGTCCAGGGCGCCGGCGTTGATGTCAACGACGACCGGGGACGGAATGAGGCGGGTCAGTACTGGCATGCGATGTCACGGCCCTTCGCCAGGTCGTCGTGGTTGTCGATCTCGACCCACTTGACGTCGCCGATCGGCGCCACGTCCACCTTGAAGCCGCGGTTGACCAGCTCCTGGTAGCCGTCCTCGTAGTAGAGGTCGGGGTCCCGCTCGAAGGTGGTCTTCAGGGCGTCGGCCAGCTCCTCGGCGGCCTCGCCCTCGATGAGGGTGACACCGATGTACTCGCCGGTCGCCTCGGCCGGGTCCATCAGCTTGGTGATCTTCTGGACGCCCTTGGCGGGGTCCACGACGACCTTCATCTCCTCGTCCGCGAGCTGCTTGACGGTGTCCAGCGCGAGGATGATCTTCTGGCCGTTGCCGCGGGCGGCGAGCAGGGTCTTCTCGACGGAGACCGGGTGCACGGTGTCGCCGTTGGCGAGGATCACGGTGTGCTTGATGGAGTCACGCCCGCACCACAGGGAGTAGGCGTTGTTCCACTCCTCGGCCTTGTCGTTGTCGATGAGGGTGAGCTTGAGGCCGTACTTCTGCTCCAGGGCCTCCTTGCGCTCGTAGACGGCCTCCTTGCGGTAGCCGACGATGATCGCGACCTCGGTCAGGCCGATCTCGGCGAAGTTGCCGAGGGTCAGGTCGAGGATGGTGGTGTCACCGTCCACCGGCACCAGAGCCTTGGGCAGGGTGTCGGTGTAGGGACGCAGACGCCGTCCGGCGCCGGCAGCCAGCACGAGGCCGATCATGCGGGTTCTCCTTCATCGTGTACGGCGGGTGCTTGCGAGGACACCCAGAAGCGGATGCTCTCGACGAGCACCAGCAGCGCCAGGACCACGGCAAGGGCCGTGAGCGCGATTGTGAAACCTTCAGGGGGCAGCGCGGCGGCGAGGACGGTGACCACAAGGACGCGTCCCTCGTGCCCGCCGGTTGCCCGGACCAGCCACCGCGGCGGGGCCCCGGTGCCACCGCGGATGCGGTAGACGGTGTCGTAGTGATGGTAGGCGACCGCCGCGACCAGCCCGAACGCCGCGGGCAGCGCTCCGGGGACGTCCGAGCGGGCGGCCAGCACCAGGATCGTGACGTATTCACCGGCCCGGAAGAAGGGCGGCACCAGCCAGTCGAGGGCGCCCTTGAGCGGGCGGGACACGGCCGCGCCGGCCAGCAGCGCGGAACAGACGGCGACGCCGACGGTGAGCCAGGAGCTGGGGTCGTCCTGGAAGATCACCCAGACCAGCAGCACGGCGGCTGAGAGAAATGCCATGACGGGGGCCAGGAAGGAACCGGTGCGGCCGCGGCCCCGGGCGCGGCCGGCGATCAGCTCGGCGAGCGGCCCGGAGTCGGCGAGGTCGGCCAGCGCCCGGGCGGCGCGGTCGGTGCGCCGGGCCCGCCGGGTCAGCGAGCGCAGCACCCGCCCCGCGGTGGTGTAGCAGGCGGCCAGCGCACAGCCGATCAGCAGGGCGTAGAAGACGATGCGCGGGGTGGTGAGCGCGGTGAGCACGGCGATCATAGCCCAGCGCTCACCGATCGGCAGCACGATCATGCGCCGCACCCAGACCGTCCAGCCGACGCTGTCGAGCTTGTCGGAGAGCGCCGCGGTCGGGCTCGTGTTGGCGCTCGCGTCGTGGTTCGCCTCGTTGAAGGAGAAGTCGACGACATGCCGGCAGGTCTGCAACACCATCGCGCCGAGCGCCAGCGCCCAGACGTCATCCCCGCCGCGCGCCGCCCCCAGCGCCAGGCCCGCGTAGTACGCGTACTCCTTGGCGCGGTCGAAGGTGGCGTCCAGCCAGGCGCCCATCGTCGAGTACTGCAGGGAGTAGCGGGCGAGCTGCCCGTCGGTGCAGTCCAGGACGAACGAGAAGAGCAGCAGCAGGCCGGCGGCGACGAAGCCGCCGCGGGTTCCGGTGGCCGCGCAGCCGGCCGCGATCAGCGCGGTGACCAGGGACGCGGTGGTGACCTGGTTGGGGGTGAGCCCGCGCCGTGCGCACCAGCGGGCGAGGTAGCGGGAGTAGGGGCTGATGCCGTACGTGGTGAAGAACCCGTCGCGGGACTTCACGGCGGTACGCAGCCGGACCGCCTCGTCGTCGACGGCCGCGACGGCCTCGCGTGCCTCCTCGCGCTGGGCGGGGGTGAGCGCGACGGTGGCGACCAGGCTGCCCAGCTCGACGCGGTGCAGGCCGATCTCGTCGCGGTCCAGGGACGCCGTGAGGGTGTCGGTGAGGACGTCCGTGAGGTGAGCGGTACCGGCACCGACCGGGATCCTGCCGACCGCACGGGCCAGCGCGCCGCGGGCCTCGGGCTGCACGGTGAGCGCGCCCGGTACGGCCGCGGCCGGGAAGCGGGGGTCCGTCAGCGCCAGCCGCAGGGCGTGCAGATGGCCGACGAAGCGGGGATCGACGACGGCGACCCGCTCCTGCGCGGGCACCGCGGAGATCAGCTCGGCGGCGGCCGCGGCGTCGTTCGCCGTACGGACGTCAAAGCCCAGCGTGCGCAGGTCGGCTTCGAGCGGCGACCCGGCGACCGGCGAACCGGTGAGGATGGCGGTCGACAGACGAACTCACTCCTTGGAAGCTGACAAGGCAGCCAGGCCGGTCCGAAGTCGATCCGCATTCGACACGAACTACCCGGGCAGCGGGCGTGGCACACCTCGCCCCCGGAGGGGCTGGGTGGCACGTCGGCAGAGGTTATCGGATCGCCGGATGCGGCCGTTCACCGCGCATTCACCGCACGATCGAGTGACCGACGGCTGCGCCTGCCGCGATCATCATGGTGGATCGGGCGGCGCATGAACAACTGCGCTGCGCCCCCGGCGGCCGATCCGGTGCCCCTTATGAGAGGGCTGGTCACGGCGCGGGCGGGATGTGCCCCGACAGGTGTGGTGCGTGCCATTCCACGTCCGACGGGCGGTCGCCGTGCCCCGGTGCCACGACGGGGCCGCCCTCGTCCGTCGCGCCGGGGGCCCCGCACACGGCGGCGGATGTGGCCCCTCTCACCACGGGCGCACCCCCGTCCACCCGCCGGCATGTGGCGCCGCGCACCCGCTGTGCCGCTGACGGGGGCCTGACTAGGGCAGACTTGGCGTCGAAGACCGACGACAAGGATGGGCATGCCGATCACACCTGCCAACGGACAGACCGCCGGGGACCCGGCGGTGAGCACACCGGGCGGCGCCGCCGAACCGATCATGCTGGAGCTGGTCGACGAGGACGGCACGACGATCGGCACCGCGGAGAAGCTCGCCGCCCACCAGCCTCCCGGGCAGTTGCACCGTGCGTTCTCGGTCTTCCTCTTCGACGAGAAGGGCCGCCTGCTGCTCCAGCGCAGGGCCCTGGGGAAGTACCACTCCCCCGGTGTGTGGTCCAACACCTGCTGCGGTCACCCGTATCCCGGTGAGGCACCGTTCGCGGCCGCGGCCCGCCGCACGGCCGAGGAGCTCGGCCTGGCCCCCTCACTGCTGGCCGAGGCCGGCACGGTGCGCTACAACCATCCCGATCCGGCCTCCGGCCTCGTGGAGCAGGAGTACAACCACCTGTTCGTCGGGCTGGTGCGGGCCGAGCCGGCGCCCGACCCGGAGGAGATCGGCGAGATCGCCTTCGTGACGCCTCAGGAGCTGGCCGAGCGGCACGCCGAGGCGCCGTTCTCCGCGTGGTTCATGACCGTGCTGGACGCGGCGCGCCCCGCGGTGCGCGAACTCACCGGACGGTCGGCGGGCTGGTAGCGAGCGGGGTGAGCGGAAGCTCGGCCCAGATGGCCTTGCCGCCGTTCGCCGTGAGCTCCACACCGCATTTGCCGCCCGCGTCCGCGGTGACGGTCTTGACCAGCCACAGGCCGCGTCCGCCGACATCACCCTGATCCGCCTCCAGTGCCTTGGGGCGGTAGGGGTGGCTGTCCTCGACCGCGACCGCCAGCCAGTTCGCACCGATGGTGAGCTGTACGGCGATCTGCGGCGAGAGCAGGGCGGCGTGCCGGACGGCGTTGGTGACGAGTTCGGAGACGATGAGCAGCAGGCCGTCCATGATGTCGGCGGCCACGGGCACGCGCTGTTCGGCGAGCAGATCCCGGACCGCGTGCCGGGCCAGCGGCACCGAGGCCTCCAGTGCCGGGGCGGTGAACCGCCAGACACCTTCGTACGCGAGCGGGGAGGTCAGCTCTTCGGGGGGCTCTGCGGGGGGTCCGGAAGGCATCCTCACAGGAAGAGTGTTGGGAATGCGTTGGTCCGGACCGGGCTGCTGACCACAAGTCAGCGTCTATCGACGCCTTTTGGTTGCTTCCGAGTGATTCGGTGGGACCGGCGACCGGTCCTGTCCGTCCCGCGCCTCGCTCGCGGACGGCCGCGGAGCGGTCGCCCCGCGCTCCCGGCCCTCGGGACCGTTCGGCCCTACGACACAGCCGGCCCGGCGCCTGAGCACCGGACCGGCTGTACCTCTGCAGTAGCGGGGACAGGATTTGAACCTGCGACCTCTGGGTTATGAGCCCAGCGAGCTACCGAGCTGCTCCACCCCGCGTCGGTGCACACCACATTACGGGGCGGTGGCCTGTGGGCCAAATCGATAATCCGCACGGATGTCGCGGGCGGCCGGTCCCGGCGCTCACACCGTCCGGTCGGTGATCCGCCCGGCGTCGACCTCGATCCGGCGGGTGGTGTGCACCGCTTCGAGCATCCGGCGGTCGTGGGTGACCAGCAGCAGGGTGCCCGGGTACGAGGCGAGGGCCGACTCCAGCTGTTCGATGGCCGGCAGATCGAGGTGGTTGGTCGGCTCATCGAGAACGAGGAGGTTGACCCCGCGGCCCTGGAGGAGCGCGAGCGCGGCGCGGGTCCGCTCGCCCGGCGAGAGGGTGCGCGCCGGGCGGAGCACATGCGCCGCCTTCAGCCCGAACTTCGCGAGCAGGGTGCGGACATCGGCGGGCGACAGCTCGGGGGCATGGGCCCGGAAGGAGTCCATCAGCGGCTCCTCGCCGCCGCCGTGGCCGCCGAAGAGCTGGCCGCGCGCCTGGTCGACCTCGCCGACCACCACCCCGGGGCCCAGGGCGGCGTGCCCCTCGTCCAGCGGCAGCCGGCCGAGGAGGGCGGCGAGCAGGGTGGACTTGCCGGCGCCGTTGGGGCCGGTGATGGCGACCCGGTCCGCCCAGTCGATCTGGAGGTCCACCGGGCCGAAGCGGAACGCGCCGCGCTGCACCCCGGCGCCGCGGAGGGTGGCCACCACCGCACCGGCCCGCGGGGCGGCGGCGATCTCCATCCGCAGCTCCCACTCCTTGCGCGGCTCCTCGACGACCTCCAGCCGCTCGATCAGGCGCTGGGTCTGCCTGGCCTTCGCGGCCTGCTTCTCGGTCGCCTCGACCCGGGCGTTGCGGCCGACCTTGTCGTTGTCGGGGGCCTTGCGGCGGGCGTTCTTGACGCCCTTCTCCATCCAGTTGCGCTGGGTGTGCGCCCGGGTCTCCAGGGCGGCTCGGGTGCCGGCGTACTCCTCGTACTGCTCGCGGGCATGGCGCCGGGCCCGCTCGCGCTCCTCCAGGTAGGAGGCGTAGCCACCGCCGTAGGTGTTGACCTGCTGCTGGGCGAGGTCGAGTTCGAGGACGCGGCCGACCGTGCGGGTCAGGAACTCACGGTCGTGGCTGACCAGGACGGTGCCGGCGCGCAGCCCGGTGACGAAGGACTCCAGCTGGTGCAGACCGTCCAGATCGAGGTCGTTGGTGGGCTCGTCCAGCAGGAAGATGTCGTAGCGGGAGAGCAGGAGCGAGGCGAGGGAGGCGCGGGCGGCCTGGCCCCCGGAGAGCGTCGTCATCGGCTGGTCGAGGCCGATGGAGAGACCGAGCTGGGCGGCGGTCTCCTCGGCCCGTTCGTCGAGGTCGGCGGCGCCCAGCGCGAGCCAGCGCTCCAGCGCCGTCGCATAGGCGTCGTCCGCGCCGGGCCGCTCCTCGACCAGCGCCTCGGTGGCGGTGTCCAGGGCGCGCTGGGCGGCGGCCACGCCGGTGCGGCGGGCCAGGAAGGCGCGCACGGTCTCCCCCGGGCGGCGGTCGGGCTCCTGCGGGAGGTGGCCGACGGTGGCGGTGGGCGGGCCGAGCGCGAGCGTGCCGTGCTCGGGGGTGTCCAGGCCGGCCAGCAGGCGCAGCAGGGTGGACTTGCCCGCGCCGTTGGCGCCGACGAGGCCGACCACGTCGCCGGGGGCGACGACCAGATCGAGGCCGGAGAACAGGACGCGCTCGCCGTGGCCGGCGGCGAGGTCTTTGGCGACGAGAGTGGCTGACATCAGGCGGCCGATGGTATCCGGCCCGGCCCGGCGCGGTCGCTCTAATATCCGGGGCATGGAACCCGGTCTGAAGACACATGTCAGCGACGGCACCGCGACCGTCACGATCAGCAACACCGGCAAGCGGAATGCGATGACGGTGCAGATGTGGCGGGATCTGCCGCCGCTGCTGGACCGGCTGGCGGCCGACGGATCGGTGCGGTCGCTGGTGCTGACCGGGGAGGGCGGGACGTTCTGCGCGGGGGCGGACATCGGGACGCTGCGGGATGCCGACGGTGAGTCGCAGGGACTGGCGGTGGTGGCGGAGGAGGCGCTGGCGGCCTTCCCCGGGCCGACGCTGGCGGCGATACGCGGCTACTGCGTGGGCGGCGGCGCCCAGTTGGCGGCCGCCTGCGATCTGCGGTTCGCGGAGGAGGGCGCGCTGTTCGGGGTGACGCCGGCCAAGCTGGCGGTGGTCTATCCGGCGTCCGCCACCCGGCGGCTGGTCCGGCTGGTCGGCCTCTCCACCGCCAAGTACCTGTTGTTCTCCGGGGAGTTGATCGGCTGTGCGCGGGCGCTGCGGACGGGCCTGGTGGACGAGGTGCTGGCGGAGGGCGGCCTGGACAAGCGGGTGGCGGAGTTCTCGGCCGTGCTGGCGAGCCGGTCGCTGCTGACCCAGACCGCGGCGAAGGAACTGGCCAACGGCGCCTGGGACGTGCCGCCGGCCGAGGCCGAGGAGCGGGGCGCCCACTGGGCCGCGCAGGCCCGCGCGAGCGGCGACACCGCGGAGGGTGCCGCCGCCTTCCTGGAGCGCCGGGCGCCGCGTTTCACCTGGCCCGCGGGCTGAGCGGGCCGGGCCGCGCGGGCGCCGGGGCGCGGCCCCTCACCGCTGTTGCGTCAGCAGGAACCGGCTCTGCTCCCGCAGTGCCGCGGTGACCCCGGCCGGGGCCTTGTCCGGGGAGCCCGCGTCGTACGGCGGCTGCGGGTCGTATTCGATGCCGAGCTGGATCGTTCGCGCCACGGTGTCCCCGGCGATCCGGCCCGCCAGGGTCAGCCCCATGTCGATGCCGGAGGAGACGCCGGCCGCCGTGACGTACTTGCCGTCGAAGACCACCCGTTCCCCGGTCGGCTCGGCGCCCAGCGCCGGCAGCTGGTCCAGCGCGAGCCAGTGCGAGGTGGCCCGCCGCCCCTTGAGGAGGCCCGCGGCGCCGAGGATCAGCGAGCCGGTGCACACCGAGGTGGTCCAGGTGGTGCCGGCGTCCACGGCACGGATCCACTCGTGCAGCGGGCCGTTGGCCATCTGCGCCGCCTGGCCCGGGCCGCCGGGCACGACGAGGATGTCCGGCGCGGTGACCTCCGCCAGCGTGGCGTCGGCGACCAGTCCCAGCGAGCCGAGTTCGTTGCGGTGGGGGCCGGTGCGTTCGCCGACGAAGACCGCTTCGGCGCCGGGCAACCGGCTGAGGGTTTCGTAGGGGCCGACGGCGTCCAGGGTGGTGAAGCGGTCGAAGAGGAGGATCGCGAGCTGCATGGCAGGTTCCTGTTCGGTAGGAGTGCGGAGCGGTGTCGGCCGGTGGTCGTGGCGGCCCGGTTCAGGCCGCGGGCGCCGGCGGCCGGGCCGGCTGGAAGCGGCGGCGGTACTCGGCCGGGGAGGTGCCCAGGGCCCGGAGGAAGGCGCGGCGCATCGCCTCGGGGGTGCCGTAGCCGCAGTGGCGGGAGACCTGCGCGATGCCGTCGGCGGTGTCCTCCAGCCGCCGGCGGGCGGCCTCCAGCCGGACCCGGTCGACATAGCGCCCCGGCGGCATGCCGACCTCGTCGCGGAACGCCCGGGCGAAGTGCCGCGGGGACAGGCCCGCCCGGTCCGCCAGGGCGTCGACGGACAGATCCGCCGCGGGGTGCTCGGTGATCCACTGCTGGAGGTCGCGCAGTGGCCGCCGCTCGGCGGTCTGGGCGGCGAGCTGGACGCTGAACTGGGTCTGGTTGCCCGGCCGGCGCAGGAAGACGACCAGGTGCCGGGCGACGGCAAGCGCGGTGTCCCGGCCGAGATCCTCCTCCACCAGCGCCAGCGCGAGGTCGATGCCGGCGGTCACGCCCGCGGAGGTGGCCACGTCGCCGTCGCGTACGTAGATCGGCTCCGGTTCGACGCGCAGGGCGGGGAACCGCCGGGCGAGGGTGTCGCAGAGCATCCAGTGGGTGGTCACCCGGCGGCCGTCCAGCAGCCCGGCCTCGGCCAGCAGCAGCGCTCCGCTGCACACCGAGACCTTCCGGCGGGCGCGGTGGGCGTTGCCGCGCAGCCAGTCGATCAGCCGGGGGTCGGGGGCGCGGGTGCCCTGGCCGCCGGGCACCACCAAGGTGTGCGGCGCCCCGGCCTCGGCGAGCGTGAGGTCGGGGACGAGCGTCAGGCCGCTGGTGGTGCGGACCGGTGTGCCGTCGAGGCCGGCGGTGCGGATCCGGTAGGCGCCCGGCTCCGACTGGGACGCCCCGTGGAAGACCTCGACCGGTCCGCTGACGTCGAGCGCCTGCACGCCGTCGAAGAGGACCACGAGTACCTCACGCTGTTCCATGTCTCCATCCTGGGCAGCACGACGTCCGGCAGCAATGACGGGTTTCCCACCTTTCCTGCCATGACAGGGCGGGGAGCGCGTGCGGCCGGCTTCGGGTCCCGGTGTGCGGCCGGTTCCGGTGCCCCGACGCCGGCTCCATACCCACCGGTCGGTACCCTCCCCTCATGACCACTTCCAGCGCACTGCCCGAGCAGGCCGGCCGTACCTGCCACCACGTCATCAACCCGTTCCACTCCACGCACTACTTCGCGCCGGAGCTCGCCGAGGAGATGGCGAAGGCCGGCATCGAGAACCGCAGCGCCGCCTACTTCGCCTGCCGGGGCGCGGCCATGGGCGCGGTGGGTCCGGGCACCATCACGGCCACCTTCTACAACTTCAAGCACGAACTCGTCGCGCGGCACGTCCCGCAGGTCTGGACCCAGACCACTCCCCAGACGGTGCTGGACGCCCGGCTGCGTGCCGCGGACGCCACGCTGCGCCGGCTGCTCGGCCCAGAGGCCGTCGCCTCCCCGGAGATGGCCGAGGCGGCCGAGCTGGCCCTGCGCGCCACCGAGGGCTGTTCCCGCCGGGCCCGGCCGCTGTACGCCGCGCACGCCGACCTGCCGGTGCCCAACGCCCCGCACCTGGCCTACTGGCACGCCGCGACGCTGCTGCGCGAACACCGCGGCGACGGCCATCTGTCCGCGCTGCTGGACGCCGGGCTCGACGGCCTGGAGGCGCTGGTCACGCACACCGCCAGCGGCCGTGGGATGAGCTACCAGGGCGTCATGGCGACCCGTGGCTGGTCGGAGGAGGACTGGAGCGCCGCGCAGGAGCGGCTGCGCGACCGCGGGCTGCTGGACGCCGAGGGCGAGTTGACCGAGGCCGGGGTGCAGCTGCGCAAGGACCTGGAGCGGGCGACGGACCGGCTGGACCGGGCACCGTACGAGCACCTGGGCGCCGCGGGCGTGGCCCGGCTCACCGAGCTGGCGACCGGCTTCACCACCGCCGTCATGGAGGCCGGGGCGTTCCCGGCCACGCTGTTCGGCAAGTAGTCCGGCGGGCGGTCCAGGACCCCGTCCGGAGGCAAAGTCCCCTGAGCGGTGGCGAATCCGGCGTTCCGGCGGGGGTGTGCGCGGCCGTCCGCACACCCCCGGCGCCGCCGAGCGGGCGCGACGTGCCTCCCGGCCTCCGGGCGGCCGGGGAGCCGCGCGGACACTCCCCACCGGCTGGGCGGCACGACAGTGCGGCCCGCCACCCGGCACAATGCAGGCTCATGCAAGCGCTGGAAGGCAGGTCAGGATCAACGTGACGGCATCCACTGAGCCCATCGGGGCCCTCGGGTCCATCGAAGCGAGGATCGCCGGGGAGCTCGGCGTCAAGGAGCGGCAGGTGAAGGCCGCGGTCGAACTGCTCGACGGCGGCTCGACCGTCCCGTTCATCGCGCGCTACCGCAAGGAAGCCACCGAGACGCTCGACGACGCGCAGCTGCGCTCGTTGGAGGAGCGGCTGCGCTATCTGCGGGAGCTGGAGGAGCGGCGGGGCGCGATCCTGGAGTCCGTACGGTCCCAGGGCAAGCTGGACGCCGCCCTGGAGGCGCAGATCCGCGGCGCCGATTCCAAGGCGCGCCTGGAGGACATCTACCTCCCGTTCAAGCCCAAGCGGCGCACCAAGGCGCAGATCGCCCGGGAGGCGGGCCTGGAGCCGCTCGCCGACGGGCTGCTGAGCGACCCGTCGGTGGAACCGGCCGCGGCGGCCGCGGCGTTCGTGGACGCCGACAAGGGGGTCGCCGACGCGGCCGCCGCCCTGGAGGGCGCGCGGGCCATCCTGACCGAGCGGTTCGGCGAGGACGCGGATCTGATCGGTGAGCTGCGCGAGCGGATGTGGTCGCGCGGGCAGGTCGCGGCGAAGGTGCGCGAGGGCAAGGAGGAGGCCGGCGCGAAGTTCGCCGACTACTTCGACTTCGCCGAGCCGTTCACCGCGCTGCCCTCGCACCGGGTGCTGGCGATGTTCCGCGGCGAGAAGGAGGAGATCCTCGATCTCGCCCTGGAGCCGGAGGACCCGTCGACGGTCACCGAGGGCACCAGCGCCTACGAGCAGGCCATCGCGCACCGCTTCGGCATCACCGACCGCGGCCGGCCGGCCGACAAGTGGCTCAAGGACACCGTGCGGTGGGCCTGGCGCACCCGCATCCAGGTACACCTCGGGATCGATCTGCGGCTGCGGCTGCGGCAGGCCGCCGAGGACGAGGCGGTCCGGGTCTTCGCGTCGAACCTGCGCGATCTGCTGCTGGCGGCGCCCGCCGGCACGCGCGCCACGATGGGCCTGGACCCCGGTTTCCGTACGGGCGTGAAGGTCGCCGTGGTGGACGCGACCGGCAAGGTGGCCGCCACGGAGACCATCTACCCCCATGTGCCGCAGCAGAAGTGGGACGCCTCGCTGGCCACGCTCGCGAAGCTGGCCCGCGCGCACGACGTCGAGCTGATCGCGATCGGCAACGGCACCGCCTCCCGCGAGACCGACAAGCTGGCGGCCGATCTGATCGCCGCGCAGCCGGAGCTGAAGCTGACGAAGGTGATGGTGTCCGAGGCCGGCGCCTCGGTGTACTCCGCCTCCGCGTTCGCCTCGCAGGAGCTGCCCGAGCTGGACGTCTCGCTGCGCGGCGCGGTGTCCATCGCCCGGCGCCTCCAGGACCCGCTGGCCGAGCTCGTCAAGATCGACCCGAAGTCGATCGGGGTGGGCCAGTACCAGCACGACCTGTCCGAGGTGAAGCTGTCGCGCTCGCTCGACGCGGTCGTCGAGGACTGTGTGAACGGCGTCGGCGTGGACGTCAACACCGCGTCCGCACCGCTGCTTTCGCGGGTGTCGGGCATCGGTTCCGGCCTGGCCGAGAACATCGTCGCGCACCGGGACAGCAACGGCCCGTTCCGCTCCCGCAAGGCCCTCAAGGACGTGGCGCGGCTCGGCCCGAAGGCGTACGAGCAGTGCGCGGGCTTCCTGCGCATCCGGGGCGGCGACGACCCGCTGGACGCCTCCAGCGTGCACCCGGAGGCGTACCCGGTGGTGCGGCGGATGGTGAAGTCGGCGGACACCGAGGTCGGCTCGCTGATCGGCAACACGACGGTGCTGCGCAGCCTGAAGGCCGCCGATTTCGTCGACGACTCCTTCGGTCTGCCGACGGTGAGCGACATCCTCCAGGAGCTGGAGAAGCCGGGCCGCGACCCGCGTCCGGTCTTCAAGACCGCGGCCTTCAAGGAGGGCGTGGAGAAGATCGGCGATCTCCAGCCGGGGATGCTCCTGGAGGGCGTGGTGACCAATGTCGCCGCCTTCGGGGCGTTCGTGGACGTCGGCGTCCACCAGGACGGTCTGGTGCATGTCTCGGCGATGTCGAAGACCTTCGTCAAGGACCCGCGGGACGTGGTGAAGCCGGGCGACATCGTGCGGGTCAAGGTGCTCGACGTCGACATTCCGCGCAAGCGGATCTCGCTGACGCTGCGGCTGGAGGACGAGCCCGGCAAGGGCGGTCAGGCGGCGGGCGGCGGCGAGCGCCGCGGCGGCGCGGGCGGCCGGGCGCCGCGGGACGGCGGCCGGGGCGGTGCCCCGCGACAGCGGCAGGGCGGCGACGGCCGGCGCGGCGGTGACCGCCGGGGCGGTCGGGACGCCGGGCCGGCCAACGACGCGATGGCGGACGCCCTGCGGCGGGCCGGGCTCCTGGGCAAGGAGCAGGGCGGCCGCTGACGACGGCCGGCGGCAACGGCAGCAGCGGGACGGGCGCTTGCTGCTGCCGGCCGCCGAGCGGCGCGGGCGGATCGTCGCCCGTCGGCCGGATGGTCTTCCGTCAGCCGGCCCCCGCGTAGCCGCGGATGCGCTCCAGTTCCGTCGCCACGTCGGTGAGGGTGGCGCAGTCCGGCACCGGCAGCAGATCGGGGTCCGGCACGGCGGTGTCGGGCCCGCGGCCCGGGTCCTCCAGGGCCTCGGCCATCGCGGCGAGCGCCCGGCACAGCCGCTCGGCCTCGGCCGTGCTCGGCCGGTGGGCGCCGTGGTCGAGACGTACCGCGCAGGCGGTCGCGGCGTCCACGATGCGTTCGGCCGCGGTGACGACGGTCAGCCAGTCGGGGTTGCGGTCGCGGGCCGCGACGAGTTCGGCCGCGGCGGTCTCCGCCGCCGCCCTGGCCTCGCCCAACGCCCGGTAGGCGGCGCGGCGCAGCGCCAGCCGCGCGGTGGGGTCGGCGCCCGGTTCCGCCTCCAGGACGTGCCGCAGGAAGGCCTCGGCGGCCCGCAGCGCCGCGGTCACGCGCTGGCCGATCCGCCGGCGCGGATCGGCGAGGTGCGGCAGATGCCCGACGACGAGGACGATGCCGCAGGCGATGGAGGTGTCGACGATCCGCTCGGCGGCCGCCTGGGGATCGCCGCTCACCGTCACGAACGACAGCACCATCAGGGTGATCGCGACGGTCTGCAGCGCGAAGTGGCGGGTGGCGAACGGCAGTAGCGCACCCCCGGCACCGGCCACCAGCGCGGGCCACCAGGTGCCGGTCAGCAACAGCCCCGCCCCGGCGAAGACCAGCACACCGGCGACCGTCCCCGCGAAGCGGTTGACCGTACGGGAGAAGAGCGGCCCCAGGTCCGGCTTGACGAGGAAGGTGGCGGTCGCCGGGAGCCAGTACCAGTGGTCGGCGCGGAGCATCAGGGCCACCGCGGTGCTCGCGGCGATGCAGACCGCGACCCGCAGCCCGTAGTCCCGCCCGGCGGGCCCGAACAGGCTGCGGCCGCGCCGGGTCCGGCCACCGACGGCCGCCAGCGCCCCGCCGGCGACGGCCGCCCGCACCCTGCGCCAGCCGGGAACGGCGGACGGCGCGGGGCCCGGCTCGGGCGCGGGCAACGGCTCCCGGCGGGCGAACGCGACGGCGGCGTCCAGCAGTGCCCGGTCGAAGGCGCCGCGGGCGGCCGTACTGGTCTCCGGGGCGGACAGCCGGCCCGGGGAGCCTCCCGTGCGCAGGGCGTCGGCGAACCGGCGGGGGCCGTCCGCCACCCGGGACGGCAGCGGGCGGGCCTCCCACAACAGCGCCACGCTGGCCTCGCACAGCGCGGTGGCCGCGGCGAACCGCTCGGTGAGCAGGAGTTCTTCCGTACGGGCCGGCCGGCGCAGCAGCCGACTGGTGAGCCGGCGCAGCCGCAGCGCCTCGTCGGCACGGTCCAGTGCGGCGGTGAGCCGGCGCCGGGCGGGCTCGGCACCGGGCCCGCCGGCCGCGCGCAGGGCGTCGGCGAGCGCGTCGAAGACCCTGGCGACGGCCGCCCGCTCGCCGCTGAGCGCCCCGCCCGCGGGACGCGGTGAGCGCAGGACGAGCCGCAGCAGGAGCAGCCACAGACAGCCGGCGAGGACGTAGAGGGCCTTCGCCCAGGGCGCGCCGGGCAGCGGCATCCCGGCGCCCAGGACGGTGGTGGCCAGCATCTGCATCCCGGCGTTGGAGCGCACCGGTCCGGCCACGCTGCCCGCGCCGGAGACGAAGCCGACGGCGAACAGCGCCGGCACGAGCCACCAGCCCGCGCCGGCCGCCTGCAGCGAGGCGCCGATCAGCATGCCGAGCGCGGAGGCGAGGGCGGGCAGACCGATATGGACGATGCCGGTACGCCGGGTGCCGGGCCGGTCGTTGACCCCCGCCAGCATCGAGCCGAGTCCGGCCAGCACGCCGGGCGCCGGGTGGCCGGTCGCAATGCCCGCGCCGAGCAGCGGCCCCGCACACAGCGCACCGCGGGCCACGGCCGCCCAGGGCACGGGCAGCCGCTGCCAGCGGAAGGGGTGGGCCAGCCAGGCGGGCACGGCGCGCTGCGCGCGGAGCATGGGCCTCCTCAGTCGACGGCGTTCGGACGGCGCGGCAGGCCGGTCCGGCAGGATCCGAAGGGCGACATCGGCCGACGGTGGTGCTACCAGCCTAAGGTCCGGGATTGTCCACTTCGCTGCCGCGGGGTTACCGCAAGATCACAGGAGAGCGGCGGGCAGGCGGCCCGGCCCGCCGGCTCGCCGCTCGGCCCCTCCGCTCCCCCGTCCGTTCTCCCCGGCTCCAGGCCCTCGGCCTCGCGGACCGCACGGGTTAGCGTCGCTCCATGACGATCAGGACAGACGACGTATGGGTGATCGGCGGCGGCGTGATCGGGCTGACGTCGGCGATCGCGCTGGCGGAGGACGGGCGCCGGGTACGGGTGGTGAGCCGCGAGCCGGCCGGCGGGACGACGTCCGCGGTGGCCGGCGGGCTGTGCTGGCCGTACCGCATCCAGCCGTACGAGCGGGCGGTGCGGTGGTCCGTCCGGTCCTTCCAGGTGCTCGCCGAACTCGCCCGGCGGCCGGAGGAGACGGGCGCCCGGATGGTGACGGGCACGATGGCGTCCGCCTCGGTGCCGGACGCGGCGGACGAGGGGCACCGCGCCCCGCAGGAGCCGGGCAACGGCGTCGAGGACGGCCTGGCCGCCTGGTACGAGGCGGTCCCCGGGCTGCGGCGGGCGCACCGGGAGGAGCTCCTCGACGGGTGCGCCTCGGGCTGGCGGGCACGGACTCCGCTGGTGGACATGCCGGCCCATCTCCGGTATCTGGAACGGCGATTGACGGCCGCCGGCGGGACCGTGGAGCGACGCACCCTCACGTCCCTGGAGGAGGCCGGCCGGGCGGCGGGTCTGGTCGTGAACTGTTCGGGACTGGGCGCGCGCGACCTGGTACCCGACCCGGACGTCCACCCGGTCCAGGGGCAGTTGGTGATCGTGGCGAACCCCGGTATCGAGGAGTGGTTCGTGGCCGCCGAGACCGGCGCGACGGACACGACCTATGTGCTGCCGCAGCCGTACGGCCTGGTCCTGGGCGGTACGGCCCGTGAGCACGCCTGGTCGCGGGAGCCCGATCCGGCGGTGGCACAGGCCATCGTGGCGCGGTGCGCCCGGCACTTCCCCGAGCTGGCGGGGGCCCGCGTCCGGGAGCACAAGGTGGGGCTCCGCCCGGCCCGCCCCGCGGTGCGGCTGGCGGCGGAGCGGCTGTCCGGCGGGGCGGTGTGCGTGCACAACTACGGGCACGGCGGCGCGGGCGTGACCGTCGCGTGGGGCTGTGCGGACGAAGTGCTGCGGACCGTACGGGAGATCGGGGCGGGCGGCCACCGGTAACCTGCCGCCGGTAGCCAAGGCTCCGGGGTGGTTTCCCGCCACACCGCACCGTTCCGGGCGGCATCCGAACACGAACAAATTTGCCGCTCCCCAGGCGCATCCATCCGCCCGTTTCACGCGTCTCACCAGCGAGCGGCACTTTCATGGCGCCGCACTGCAGGGGCATTTCATTTGGAGCATTCACTTGAAAATCGGTATTAAGGGCATTCGGCGCGTGTCCGCGGTGGTCGTCACCGCGGGAGCCGTCCTGACGGCGGGGGCGTTCACCGCCCCGGCGCAGGCCGCCACGCTCAACACGCCCACGATCACCGCCAAGGGCGGTTACGTGATGAACAACGGCACGGGGGCGAGCCTCTTCACCAAGGCCGCGGACACCCGGCTCTCCACCGGCTCCACCACCAAGATCATGACGGCCCGGGTGGTGCTGGCCCAGCCGAACCTCGACCTTGATTCCAAGGTGACGGTCCAGAAGGCGTACAGCGACTACATCGTCTCGAAGACGGCGTCGTCGGCCCATCTGATCGTCGGTGACAAGGTCACCGTCCGCCAGCTGCTGTACGGGCTGATGCTGCCGTCCGGCTGCGACGCGGCGTACGCACTGGCCGACAAGTTCGGCAGCGGGTCCACCCGGGCCGCGCGGGTGAAGTCCTTCATCGGCAAGATGAACTCCACCGCCAAGGGCCTCGGACTGACGAACACGCACTTCGACTCGTTCGACGGCATCGGCAGCGGCGGGAACTACTCGACCCCGCGCGACCTGACGAAGATCGCCAGCAACGCGATGAAGTACTCCACGTTCCGTACGGTCGTGAAGACCAGGTCGACGAAGCAGAAGGTCACGACGAAGAGCGGTGGCTACCGCTACATGTCGTGGACCAACACCAACAACCTGCTGGGCAGCTACGCGGGCACCATCGGCGTCAAGACCGGTTCGGGCCCGGAGGCCAAGTACTGCCTGGTCTTCGCCGCCACCCGGGGCAGCAAGACCGTCATCGGCACGGTCCTGGCCTCCTCCTCGGTGGCCAACCGCACCGCGGACGCCAAGAAGCTGATGGACTACGGCTTCAAGAAGTAGCCCGTTCCGGACGGACAAGGGGGCCTGCGCGCGGCCGGACGGCCGCGGGCAGGCCCCTTCGTCATGGCGCCGTCGCCCCCCGGTTCCCCCCGGTCACACGGGGGCAGACGGTCAGCGGCGTCGCCACCGTGACGTGATAGACGGCGCGTTGGTCCAGCAGCAGGGGGACGAGCCCGCGCAGCGGCTGGCGCAGCGGGACGACAACGCCCTCGCGATCCCGCTTCCAGAGCACTCCGTGCCCCGCCAGCACGTCCTTGACCTGCGCGAACCGTTCCGCATCCAGGCGGTAGGCGCAGGGCGGATCGGCCAGGGTCTGCGCGTCGGTGGCGGGTTCGTTGTCCGCGCCGCCGAGGTAGACGGGGCCACGGTCGGCGTAACCGGCGAGCCGGGCCGCGGTGGTGGCCGCCTCGATCCGCGGGCGGTGCCGGTCGACGAAGGTGAACGCGCCCTGGAGGGCGGCGAGCTGGGAGTCCACGCGGCGCCTGTTGTTGCGTGCGGGGTCGGCCTTCTCGGCGTCGGTCAGCGCGTCGACCCGGGTCTCGACCAGCAGCCCGATCGAGCCCTTCACCCCCGCGGTGTTGCGCAGGATCCGTTCCTGGCCGTCGCCCGCGACCTGCTTGACGGGGTCGCCGGTCTCCGGGTCGGTCCAGATGCCGTAGACGCCGGCGGAGAAGCCGGCCCGGCGGACGGCGGTCGCCACGAAGTCCTGGGAGAGCGCGGCGGCTTCGCGGTGCACCGCGTCCGCGGTGTTGAGGTTGCGCGGCCACAGCGACAGCACGTCCTTCATGTAGTACGGGACGGTGGGCCCGTACTCGTGCAGGTCGTAGACGGTGTCGGGGCGGTAGTCGCGCAGGACGGCGGCCATCGCGCGGGCCTCGGCGGTCTGCAGGGCGAGGTGGTCGCGGTTGATGTCCGCGCCCTGGGAGTTGCCGCGGGTGTCGGCGGCCCGGCCGTCGGGGTTGGCGGTCGGGACGACCAGGACGCTGGTGCGGGCCAGGAAGCGCCGGGTCGCCGGGTCCCGGGACAGGGCCAGGTCGCGGACGGTGGCCAGGCAGGCCTCGCGCCCGGAGGGTTCGTCACCGTGCTGGGAGCAGGTCAGCAGGACGGAGTTGCCGCGCCGCACGTCCGCCGGACGCGCGGGAGCCGGGGCGCCGATCCGTACGAGCCGCAGCGGGCGGCCCTGCGCGGTGGTGCCGATCCGGTCGATCCGCACGCGCGCGGATCGACGGTCGACGGCGGTGAGGAACGCCTGCTCCTCGGCCTCGCTGGTCCAGCGGGCGCCGTGGCTGGTCTCGAATCCCGTACGGGGTGCGGGGGTTCCGGCGGCGCGGGCGGGAAGGACCGGCAGGATCGCGCCGAGGGTGGCCGTCAGTCCGACGGCCAGCGCCCCTCGGGCGAGGCGGTGGGAGCGGGATATCACGAGGGGTGCCTCCCTTGGGTGAGCGGTGGGGGTGGGGCGGGGCCGCCCGCGGTGGGCGGCCCCGGGCGGTCATCCCGCGCAGGTCGGGTGCCGGGCGGTCACGGCGCGGCCGGCATCCGGCTGAGGCCGTGCGGCGGGGCGAGGCCGTCCAGCGGGGCGCCGCCCGCTGGGGGCCGGGGCGCGCCCGCGGTGGCCCGTACGAAGGCCGGGGCTCCGCCGGTCAGCGGGAGCGCGGCGGAGGTGCGGGACAGGTCGAGGGTGAGCGCCGGGCGGGACGCGGGCGGGTCGATCAGACCGGCGTCGGTGCCGCCGATGAGGAGTGCGAGCCGGTGTCCGGCGGGCACGACATGGTCGCTCGCGGCGAGGTTCAGGGTGATCGTGTACGGCTTGCCGGGGGTGAGCGGTCGGCCCTTGTGGGCGTCGGCGTAGGTGCCGAGGTCGGCCCAGCCGCGGCTGAAGACGGTGTAGGCCACCTTCTCGGTGTCGGCGGCGGTCTCCTTGAAGCAGCCGCTGTCGGCCGGGGTGCCCGCGCCCCAGCAGGTGCGCGTGTCCAGCGTGGTGATGCCCTCGCCGCCGGCCGTGTAGTTGCGGATGGTGGCGGGGCCGAGGTCCACCAGGACGGCGGAGAGGTGCGCGGTCGAGGTGCTCGGGGTGGCAGTCACCGTCACCGTCCCGGAGCCGGACAGCCGCAGCGGCGCGCGCAGCGCTCCGGTGCTGAACCCGGCCTTGTCCGGGGTCGGTTGACCGGCCCGGGCCGCCCAGTCGGCCTCGCTCCGCTTCGGGTCGTCGGTGAAGGTCTCGGTCGCGCCCTGCGGTGCCTTCGCGGTGCCGAGGACGCCGACGCCGGGCGCGCTGCCGGCGCGCGGCCGCAGGACGGTCGTCGCGGTGCCGGGTGCGGGCCACCGGGGGTCGGTGGACCAGCTGCCGGGCGCACGCTCGACATCGGCCTTCGGTGCCCGCTCGATGCCGTTGTCGTAGCCCATCAGGTAGTGGTCGAACCAGTGGTGCAGGGTCGTCACCCACGCGGCGCGGCGGTAGTCGAAGGGGTCGACGTGCCCGGTCTGGGAGAGCCAGATCTTGCGCGCGACGCCGTGCCGGGCGAGCGCGTCCCACCACTGCCCGGCGTGCCGGGTGCGGACGTTGAGGTCCTGCATGCCGTGCACCATGAAGACGCTGGCCCGGACCTTGCCGGCGTTGCGCACGTAGTCGCGCTCGGTCCACAGTCCGGTCCAGTCACCGCTGCGCGGTGCGCCCTCGACGAGCTTGCGCTGCACCGCGTCGCAGTGCTTCTGCGCGCCGGAGCTCTCGACCATCGCCGCGAGGGAGTCGGGGCCCGAGTCGTAGAGCGGAGCGCCCTGGGCGAAGTAGTAGTCGTACCAGGAGGAGATGCCGGCGATCGGGACGATGGTCTTCAGTCCCCTGACCCCGGTGGCCGCCACGCCGTTGGCGATGGTGGCGTCCCAGCTCTTGCCGATCATGCCGGTACTGCCGTTGGACCAGCCCGCCGTGACGGGTCTGCCGCCGGTGCGGGCGGTGTAGGCGCGGGCCCTGCCGCCGAGCCAGTCGACGACGGCCCTGGCCGACCGGATGTCGGAGCGGCCGCCGACATCCACGCAGCCGTCCGAGCGGTTGGTCCCCGCGAGGTCGACGAGGACCGTCGCATAGCCGCGCGGCACGAAGTAGTTGTCGTAGAAGAGCGGGAACCCGGCCGGCCGGCCCCGGTCGTCGTAGGTCTTCTTCTGGCTCTCGTTGCCGCGTCCGCAGCAGGAGTAGTACGGACTGGCGTCCATGATCACGGGTATGCGGCGGCCCTGCCGGGCGGGTTCGGACGGCCGCACGATGTCGGCGGCGACGCGGTCGGTCCGCCCGTCCCCGTCGCCGTCGAGCCCCGTGTCCACCCAGACCGACTCGCGTATCGCGTGGTCGTAGGAGTAGACGGGTCTGCTCTCGCCGGGCGCCGCCTGCGCGGCGGCCGGCCCGATCAGGGCGGACAGCAGGGTGGCGACGACCGCCGACACGAGCGCTGTGAAGGAGATGCGGGGAATCCGCGCAGGATTGGTCACGAAGCGGACGGTAGCGCGGCTCAACTCCCGCGCGTAAGGGTGCGGGTGACGAGGGCGGTGCGGTCGGTGACAAAGAGGGGCGGCCGGAAGTGGCCGGATGTGGTTCATGTCGGTCATGTGTCAGATGAGGCCATGTACATGACGCCGGCGCAAGGGAGTACATAGGGTCTGAACAGAGCCATCCCCCCTACGAGTTGGAGGACTCGTGCGTCACAGACTCCTCGTCCCGGGCGCGGTCGCACTCAGCCTGGTGCTGGCGGTCCCTGCCTCCGCCGCCGACTTCACCCCGGGCGCTCCGGGTGTGGGCGACACCTACTACCCCGAGAGCGGGAACGGCGGTTACGACGTTTCCCACTACGATCTGCGGCTCAAGTACCAGCCGAAGACGGACCTGCTCCAGGGCACGGCGACGCTGCTCGCCACGACCACCCAGGACCTCTCCCGCTTCAACCTGGACTTCGCGCTGAAGGTCAGCGAGGTCCGGGTCAACGGCACGAAGGCCCGCTTCACGACCTCCGGCAAGCACGAGCTGGAGGTCACCCCGGCCACTCCGCTGGAGAAGGGCAAGCAGATCAGCGTCGTCGTGCGCTATGCGGACAAGCCCTCCCAGGTGAAGATCGACAACTACAGCGGCTGGGCCCGCACGGCCGACGGCGGTGTGGTCGCGCAGGAGCCGGATGCCGCCGTGTGGTGGTTCCCCAGCAACGACCACCCCACCGACAAGGCGGCGTACGACGTCTCGGTGGCGGTCCCGGACGGCACCCAGGCGCTCAGCAACGGCGTGCTGGCCTCGCAGTCCTCCAAGCTGGGCTGGACGCGGTACAACTGGCGCTCGGACAAGCCGCAGGCGACGTATCTGACGACGCTGGCCGTCGGAAAGTTCGACATCACCACCGACACCACCGCCAACGGCCTGCCGGTGATCAACGCCGTCAGCAAGGACCTCGGCGCGAACGAGGGGTCGGCGAGGGCCAGCATCGCGCGCACCGCCGAGGCCACCGAGTGGCTGGAGAGCGTCTTCGGCCCCTACCCGTTCAACGCGGTGGGCGGCTACGTACCGAACGTGCCGGCCCATTACGCACTGGAGACCCAGACCCGTCCGTTCTACGGGAAGAAGGCCTTCGACCGGGGCACCAATGTCTCCGTCGTGGTCCACGAGCTGGCGCACCAGTGGTATGGCGACAGCGTCTCGCTCAAGGACTGGAAGGACATCTGGATCAACGAGGGCTTCGCGGCCTACAGCCAGTGGCTCTGGTCGGAGAAGGAGGGCGAGGGCACCGCTCAGCAGCTGGCGGACTACGTCTACGCCCAGCACCCGGCCGATGACCCGTTCTGGAAGGTCAAGCCGGGCAACCCGGGCGCGGAGAACCAGTTCGACGACGCGGTCTACGACCGTGGCGCGCTGGCCCTGCAGGCGCTCCGCAACAAGGTCGGCGACAAGGTGTTCTTCGACATCCTCAAGTCCTGGCCGACGGAGCACCGGTACGGCAACGCCTCGGTGGCCGACTTCGTGAAGTTCGCCGGGAAGAAGGCCGGCACGTCGCTGGACGGCTTCTTCGACACCTGGCTCTTCGAGCCGTCCCGGCCGGCCGCGGGCGCGGCGGGTCACACGCTCGGCGCGCGGCACGCGGCCGTGGCCGAACCCAAGTCGTGGCGGCAGATCGCAGCGGCCACGCACGCGGTGCACGGGCACTGAGCAGGCCCTTCACAGGCCGATCCGAGCGGAGCCGGGGCACCCCCGGCTCCGCTCGCGTACCGCGTCCTCAGCCGCGCGCCGCCCGGCGGGCCCGGCGGGCGATCGGCATGAAACGCAGCCGTTCCGGAAGCACCGGCACCACGGCGCGCACCACCCGCCCGAAGCGGCGCAGCCTGCGCTCCTGGGCGTCCGTCCACTCCAGGCCGAGGGCGTTGCGGGCGTCCGGCGGCATCAGCCCGATCGTGAGGAAGCGCCGGAGGCGGGTGAACCACGGGCACAGCGCCGGCCAGAGCATCCGGAGCACCAGCCGCAGCCACCGGGGGCCGCGGTCGGGGGCCGGAATCGGCTGGTCCGGCGCGAGCAACTCCTCGACCACGACGGTCACTTCGAGCTCGTTGTCGAGGACCTTGTGGTAATACGGCCAGAACTCCTCGATGGACTGCGGCATATCGCGGTCACGAATACCCAGCACCCGGCCGACCTGGAGCCACTCCGCATACAGCTGCCGCTCCTGCGCCTCGGTGAACGGGCGGCCGAGGTACTGCTGGGCGTGCCGGAAGACGGGATAGCCGGTGGCGTGCACCCAGGCGTAGGAGGCGGGGGCGAGCGCGTGGTACCTGCGCCCGTGCGCGTCGGTCCCCTGAATGGCCTTGTGCATCCGGCGCAGCCGGCGCCCCTCCGCCGCCGCGCCCGCGCCGCCGTACACCCACAGCTGCAGCGAGGTCAGCGACCGCTCGCCGCGCCCCCACGGATCCGTGCGGAACACGGAGTGGTCGTCCACTCCGGCGCCCACCGCGGGGTGGGCGACCTGCATGGTCAGCGCGGCCGGCAGGGTCATCAGTATGCGGATGTCCCCGGCCAACGACCAGAGCACGCCTCCGACCGGCGGGGGATTTGGATCGCTATCTACCGTATTCATTGCATTAATCATCATACGGCGACTCCCCGTGACCAGCGCAGGAGGGGATCGATTCTGCGTCACCTATGCTGCACCCTCCGCGCCGCGGGCCCCTCCCCTGGGAAGCCGCCGGGCCGACGCCGGCCCGGCCGCGGCGACAGCGCCGCATCACATACCGGACCGCGCACCGGCCCGCTCACCGCACCGGCCGGGAGAACCGCCACCGCCGCCACCCGACCCGCAGTCCGTACGGGAGGCGCGCCCTCGGAACGGGGCCCCCGGCCACCGCGACACGAGGACGGCCGACGGCGACGGCGACACCTCCGACGCCGCCCCCTCGCCGGCGACAGCATTGCTCTGTACATCTCCCACCCCCCGAGCGGCCACCTGGAAGTAACCCCGGCTGGTTGGATGAGCGTCGCCGAGTCAAGTCCCCACCCCCACAGGGAGATTCAGTGCCGCACTCACCGCTGCGCACGTCCCGGGTCGCCGCCCTCACCGCGGCTCTCGCCGCCGTCACCGTGGCCGCCGTCCCCTCCGCGTCGGCCGCCGACGTCCCCCATCTGAAGGTGCTCAGCTACAACACCTTCCTCATGAGCCAGACGCTGTACCCCAACTGGGGCCAGAACCACCGCGCCCAGGCGATCGCGGACGCGGACTTCTTCCAGGGCAACGATGTCGTCGTGCTCCAGGAGGCGTTCGACAACTCCTCCTCCGATGCGCTGAAGAGCCGGGCCGCGGCGCAGTATCCGCACCAGACACCGGTGGTGGGGCGGAGCCGGAGCGGCTGGGACGCCACCGGCGGCGCCTACTCGTCCACCACCCCCGAGGACGGCGGGGTCACACTGCTGAGCAAGTGGCCCGTCGTCCACAAGGAGCAGTACATCTACAAGGACGCCTGCGGTGCGGACTACTTCTCCAACAAGGGCTTCGTCTATGCGGTGTTGGACGTCAACGGCACCAAGGTGCACGTGGTCGGCACCCACGCCCAGTCCACGGACTCGGGCTGCAAGGCGGGCGAGGCGGCCGCGGACCGCGCCAAGCAGCTCAAGGAGGTGGACGCGTTCCTGGACGCCAAGAACATCCCGGCGGACGAGGAGGTGATGGTGGCCGGCGATCTGAACATCGACTCACACGGCGACGAGTACCCCGCGCTGCTCGGCAACGCCGATCTGGCGCCCGCCGACAGCCGCACCGGCCACCCGTATTCGTTCGACACCCAGGAGAACTCGATCGCGCGCTACCGCTATCCGAACGATCCCCGCGAGGACCTGGACTACGTCCTGTACCGCAACGGCCATGCCCGGCCCGCCGGATGGCAGAACACCGTGGTGAAGGAGGAGTCGGCTCCCTGGACGGTCTCCAGCTGGGGCAAGGACTACACGTACACCAATCTCTCCGACCACTATCCGCTGATCGGCGGCTGAGCGGCGGACGTGCCGGGCGCGGGAGTGCCCGCACCGTTCCCTGCCGGGCCTCTCGACGCACAAGGGCGGCCGCGGACGCCTTCCGGCATCCGTGACCGCCCCTAGGGGGTGTCAGGCGCCCCGCTCCCGCGTGGCTACTGCGACAGTTCGCGCTCCTGGGCGATCCGGTTCACCCGGCCGCGGACCGCGAACCAGCCGGCCACCAGCGCGGCGGCGATCACCGGGATGATCATCACGGTCTGCCGTCCGACGCCGTCGTCGAACCACATCAGCACGATGACGCCGAGCAGGAAGACGATGGTGGCGATGTCGGTGACCGGGGTGCCCGGCAGCCGGAAGCGCGGCCGCTCGACCAGGCCCTCCTTCGACCGGCGCACGAACACCATGTGGCAGACCATGATCGTGCACCAGGTGCTGATGATGCCCAGTGCCGCGATGTTCAGCACGATCTCGAACGCCTCACCCGGCACGACGTAGTTGAGCGCGACGCCCAGCACACACACCGTGGAGGTGAGCATGATGCCGCCGTACGGCACCTGGTTGCGGTTCATCCGGCCGGCGAACTTGGGCGCGGACCCCGCCATCGACATCGAGCGCAGAATGCGGCCGGTGGAGTAGAGCCCGGAGTTCAGGCTGGACATCGCCGCGGTCAGCACGACGAGGTTCATCACATCGCCCGCCGCCGGCACACCGACGTTGGACAGCACGGTGACGAAGGGGCTCTCACCGCCGGTGTACTTGTTCCACGGCAGCAGCATGGCCAGCAGGATCACCGAGCCGACGTAGAAGACGCCGACCCGCCACATGATGGAGTTGACGGCCTTGGGCACGACCTTCTCCGGCTCACCGGTCTCACCGGCGGTCACACCGACCAGCTCCACGGCGGAGTAGGCGAAGACCACACCCTGGAGCACGATCACGACGGGCAGCAGGCCGGTCGGGAAGATGCCGCCGTGGTCGGTGATCAGATTCAGACCCGGCGCATGCCCGCCGACCGGGTGCTGGGTGGCCAGCAGGAAGATGCCGATGAACATGAAGACGACCAGCGCGGCCACCTTGATGATCGCGAACCAGAACTCCAGCTCACCGAAGATCTTCACCGAGATGAGGTTCACCGTCAGCACGACCGCGAGCGCGATCAGCGCCATGACCCACTGGGGGACGCTGGTGAACATGCTCCAGTAGTGGGTGTACAGCGCGATCGCGGTGATGTCGGCGATACCGGTCGTCGACCAGTTCACGACGTACATCCATCCGGCGACGTACGCGCCCTTCTCCCCCAGGAACTCACGGGCGTAGGAGACGAACGAGCCGGACGACGGGCGGTGCAGCACCAGCTCGCCCAGGGCGCGTACGACGAAGAAGGCGAAGAGGCCGCAGACCGCGTAGGCGACGGCCAGTGCCGGACCGGCGGAGTGCAGCCGGCCGCCGGCGCCCAGGAACAGGCCGGTGCCGATCGCTCCACCGATGGCGATCATGTTGATGTGCCGGCCCTTGAGGCCCTTGCTGTAGCCCGCGTCGCCCGCATCCTGCTGGGCGCCGCTCCCCCCGTCAGGTGACCTGTGGGCTGAGTCGATGACGGTTTCTGTGCTCACTGCTGGTGCATCTCGCTTTCGGGCAGGCTTGAGCGATGGCCGGTTCCCGTGGGTCGCACGGCCGGTCGACGGCACACCCTCCCTGAAGAGCGCCCCTCCGTCTGTGTGCAAGATCACAGCGCGTACACGCCATCCAACATTTGTCCGCATTTGTACTGAATTACCCGGCGCCTCATTTTGAAAGACGGCGTCAGTTCACCCGATTCCGGACCCCACTCCTCGCCCCGCACCGCGAATTTTCTGACCTGTTCAGTTCGGTTGAGGCAGATGTTGGCCGAAACGACAAATCGCTTGCTCTCCGTCCGCGCCTCCGGATGCCGGCCGGCGCCCACAAGGTCCCCCGAGGCCGTGCCGCGCCACCCAGGCGGGGCCCAGCTCCGCGTCCAGGAGCAGCAGCGCGACCAGACCGTCCGCGGCGGTACCGCCCGCCAGAGACGGGGCATGAGGTTTCACAAGAGTGGTGAGACAGCAATACTGTTGAATCATGAGGGAGCCCGCCACCGGTCTGACCGTCGACGAGCTGGCCGCCCGCGCCGGTGTCACGGTCCGCACGATCCGCTTCTACAGCACGCGCGGTCTGCTGCCGCCGCCGGAGATCGGTGCGCGCCGGGTCGGCCGCTACGGGCCGGACCACCTCTCGCGGCTCGCGCTCATCGAGGAGCTCCAGCACCAGGGCCTGACGCTGTCGGCGATCGAGCGCTATCTGGAGCAGCTGCCACCCGATCTGAGCGCCCAGGATCTGGCCATCCACCGGGCGCTGGTGGCCGGCTGGGTACCGGACAAGGCGGAGGACGCGACCCGGGAACAGCTGGAGCGGCGGGTGGGCCGGGCGCTGACCGAGGAGGACGTGGACCGGCTGGCGGCGATGAGTGTGCTCGTACGGACCGAGGACCCCGGGGTCTTCCGGGTCGACCCGGGACTGCTCCATCTGGGCACGCGCCTGCTGGACGTGCCGATCACGCTGGAGACCATCCTCGCGGCGCGCAGCGTCGTCATCGAGCACACCCGCGCGGCGGCCCGGGAGCTCAGCCGGCTCTTCAAGGACGAGGTATGGGAGCCGAACCGGCACGGCGGGCCGGACGAGGAGGAGATGGCGCGGATGAAGTCGCTCTCGGCCGACATGCAGCCCATGGTGGTGCAGGCACTGGTCACCGCCTTCCAGCGGTCGATGAAGCAGGAGCTGCGGGAGTCGTTCGGCAAAGAGGGCGACCGGAGCCGGCGGGACGGGGCCCAGGGGTGACGGGGGCGGGCCGCCGGGGCCCGCCCCCACGACCCTTCAGTCGCTGAACTTCTCGCCCCTCTCGGCCTTTTCGACCAGCAGCGGGGACGGCGCGAACCGGTCTCCGTAGGCAGCCTGCAGCTCACGGGCGCGAGCCACGAATCCGGGCAGCCCGCCTTCATAGCCATTGATGTACTGGAGCACCCCGCCGGTCCAGCCGGGGAAGCCGATGCCCAGAATGGAGCCGATGTTCGCGTCGGCGACGGAGGTGAGCACGCCCTCCTCCAGGCAGCGGACGGTGTCCAGCGCCTCGGAGAACAGCATCCGCTCCTGCATGTCGGCGAACGGGATGCCGGCGCCCTCCTGGACGAAGTGTTCCCGCAGCCCCGGCCACAGACCGGCGCGCTTGCCGTCGTCGCCGTACTCGTAGAAGCCGGCGCCGCCGCTGCGGCCCGGGCGGCCGAACTCGTCGACCATCCGGTCGATGACCGCGTCGGCCGGATGCGGCTGCCAGCTGCCGCCGGACTCCTCGACCGCCCGCTTGGTCTCCTCGCGGATCTTGCGCGGCAGGGTCAGGGTCAGCTCGTCCATCAGCGACAGCACCTTGGCCGGATAGCCGGCCTGGGCGGCGGCCTGCTCGACGGAGACCGGGTCGAGGCCCTCGCCGATCATCGCCACGCCCTCGTTGATGAAGTGGCCGATGACGCGGGAGGTGAAGAAGCCCCGCGAGTCATTGACGACGATCGGGGTCTTGCGGATCTGCCGGACCAGGTCGAAGGCGCGGGCCAGCGCCTCGTCACCGGTCCGCTCGCCCTTGATGATCTCCACCAGCGGCATCTTGTCGACCGGCGAGAAGAAGTGCAGCCCGATGAAGTCCTGCTCCCGCTCGACGCCTTCGGCCAGCAGTGTGATGGGCAAGGTAGAGGTGTTGGAACACAGCAGCGCGTCGGGGGCGACGATGTGCTGGATCTCCTTGAACACCTTGTGCTTGAGGCCGACGTCCTCGAAGACCGCCTCGATGACGGCGTCGCAGCCCGCGAGGTCGGTGGGCTCGGCGGTGGGCGTGATGCGCGCCAGCAGTTCATCGCGCTGCTGCTCGGTCGTCCGGCCCCGGGCGACCGCCTTGGCGAGCAGGCCCTCCGCGTAGGCCTTGCCCTTCTGGGCCGCCTCCAGGGAGAGGTCCTTGAGGACGACCTGCATCCCGGCCCGGGCACAGGAGTAGGCGATGCCCGCGCCCATCATGCCGGCGCCGAGGACCGCGACCTTCTCGACCGTGCGGGGCGCGATGCCCTGGGGCCGGTTGGCACCGGAGTTGACGGCCTGCAGGTCGAAGAAGAACGCCTGGATCATGTTCTTGGAGATCTGACCGGTCACCAGCTCGACGAAGTAGCGCGCCTCGATGGTCTGCGCGGTCTCGAAGTCGACCTGGGAGCCCTCGACCGCCGCGGCGAGGATGTTGCGCGGGGCCGGGTACGGTGCGCCGTTCAGCTGCTTCTTGAGGTTGGCGGGGAATGCCGGGAGGTTGGCCGCGAACTTCGGCTGGGCGGGGGTGCCGCCGGGGATGCGGTAGCCCTTGACGTCCCAGGGCTGCTGGGACTCGGGGTGCTCGTCGACGAAGGCGCGGGCCTTGGCGAGCAGTTCCTCGGGGGTGGCGGCGACCTCGTGGATCAGCCCGGCTTCCTGGGCGCGGGAGGCGTTGTACTGCGTGCCCTGGAGCAGCACCTTCAGCAGGGCGTCGGTGATGCCGAGCAGCCGGACGGTGCGGGTGACGCCGCCGCCGGCGGGCAGCAGGCCGAGGGTGACCTCGGGCAGGCCGATCTTGGTGCCGGGGGTGTCGAGGGCGATGCGGTGATGGCAGGCCAGGGCGATCTCGTAACCGCCGCCCAGCGCCGCGCCGTTGATCGCGGCGACGACGGGCTTGCCGAGCGTCTCGATGCGGCGCAGGTCGCGCTTGATGCCGTTGCCGGTCTCGAAGGCCTGCTCGGCCTGTGCGGGGGTGATGGCGATGAGTTCGCGCAGGTCACCGCCGGCGAAGAAGGTCTTCTTGGCGGAGGTGAAGATGATGCCGCGGATACTGTCCTTCTCGGCCTCCAGGCGGTCGGCGACCGCGGTCAGGGAGGCCTTGAAGGCGTTGTTCATGGTGTTGGCCGACTGGTCGGGGTCGTCCAGGACAAGGGTGACGATGCCGGTCTCGTCCTGTTCCCAGCGGATGGTCGACGACGCAGGGGACTCGCTCACTGTGGCTTCTCCGTAAGGGGTGGGGACGGGCGGTCAGAGGCGCTCGATGACGGTGGCGATGCCCATGCCGCCGCCGACGCAGAGGGTGGCCAGGCCGTAGCGCTTGTCCTGCCGCTCCAGCTCGTCGATCAGGGTGCCGAGGATCATGGCGCCGGTGGCGCCGAGGGGGTGGCCCAGGGCGATGGCGCCGCCGTTGACGTTGACCTTGTCCAGGCTCAGGCCCATGTCCTTGACGAAGCGCAGCACCACGGCGGCGAAGGCCTCGTTGATCTCGACGAGGTCGATGTCGTCGATGGTCAGCCCGGCCTTGGCGAGGGCCTTGCGGCTGGCGGGCGCCGGGCCGGTGAGCATGATCGTGGGCTCGGAGCCGGAGACCGCGGCGGAGATGATGCGGGCCCGTGGGGTCAGGCCGTAGCGCTCGCCGACCTCCTTGGAGCCGATGGCGACGAGCGCCGCGCCGTCCACGATGCCGGAGGAGTTGCCCGCGTGGTGCACGTGGTCGATCTTCTCGACCCAGTGGTACTTCTGCAGGGCGACCGCGTCGAAGCCGCCCGCGTCCCCGATCGTGGCGAAGGACGGCTTGAGGCCGGCCAGCGAATCGGCGGTGGTGCCGGGCCGCATGTGCTCGTCGTGATCGAGGACGACCAGGTCGTTGCGGTCGCGCACCGGGACGACGGAGCGGTCGAAGCGGCCGTCCTTCCAGGCCTCGGCGGCGCGCTCCTGGGAGAGCGCGGCGAATTCGTCGACGTCGCGCCGGGTGTAGCCCTCGATGGTGGCGATCAGGTCGGCGCCGATGCCCTGCGGGACGAAGCCGGTGTCGAAGTTGGTCATCGGGTCGGCGAACCAGGCGCCACCGTCCGAGGCCATCGGGACCCGGGACATGGATTCGACACCGCCCGCCAGGACCAGGTCCTCCCAGCCCGAACGCACCTTGGCCGCAGCCATGTTGACGGCTTCGAGACCCGAGGCACAGAAGCGGTTCTCCTGTACGCCGGCGACCGTGTCGGGCAGCCCGGCGGCGATCGCCGCGATCCGCGCGATGTCGGATCCCTGGTCGCCGACCGGGCCGACCACGCCGAGCACGATGTCGTCGACGGCCGCCGGGTCGAGTCCGGGGAAGCGCCGGCGCACTTCGTGGATCAGTCCGACGACCAGGTCGATCGGCTTGGTGCCGTGCAGCGCGCCAGTGGCCTTGCCGCGGCCGCGCGGGGTGCGGATCGCGTCGTATACGTACGCTTCGGTACTCAAGTCAACAAGCCTTTCGCATGAGGGTGGGGCAGGGGCAGCGGGTGGTCCGGGGCCGTCCGGGTCAGTCCAGGAGGGAGCGTCCGATGATCTCCTTCATGATCTCGGTGGTCCCTCCGTAGATCGTCTGGATGCGGCCGTCGGTGAAGGCCTTGGCCACGCGGTATTCGGCCATATAGCCGTATCCGCCATGGAGTTGCAGGCAGCGGTCGGCGACGCGTTTTTGCAGCTCGGTGGCCCACCACTTGGCCATCGAGGCATGCGTCGCGTCCAGCTCGCCGGCGGCGTGGTCGGCGATGCAGCGGTCGACGAAGGCGCGGGTGACGGCGCATTCGGTGGCCATCTCGGCTATCTCGAAGCGGATGTGCTGGAGCTTGGACAGCGGCCGTCCGAACGCCTCGCGCTCCTTGACGTAGCGGCTGGTGATCTCCAGCAGATGTTCGGCGGCGGCGATACCGGAGACGGCGATGTTCATCCGCTCCTGCGCGAGATGGGTCATCAGATGGACGAAGGCGCCGTTCCGCTCGCCGAGCAGATTCTCCTTGGGGACGCGGACGTCGTGGAAGAACAGCTCGGCGGTGTCCTGGGCCTTCTGGCCGATCTTGTCGAGGTTGCGGCCGCGCTCGAAACCCGCCGTGCCCCGCTCGACGACCAGCAGGCTCAGACCGTGCGCCCCGCCCTCCGGCGTCGTCCTGGCCACGACGATGACCAGGTCGGCGAGGATGCCGTTGGAGATGAAGGTCTTGGAACCGTTGAGGATCCAGTGGTCGCCGGCGTCCTCGGCGTGGGTGCGGATGCCCTGCAGGTCGGAGCCGGCGCCGGGCTCGGTCATCGCGATGGCGGTGATGATCTCGCCGCTGCAGAAGCCGGGCAGCCAGCGGCGCTTCTGCTCCTCGGTGGCGAGCGTCGTCAGATAGGGGCCGATGATGTCGTTGTGCAGGCCCACGGCGAGCCCGGCGGCGCCGGCCCGGGTGAACTCCTCGGCCAGCACCACGCTGTAGCGGAAGTCGGGCTGTCCGCCCCCGCCGTACTCCTCGGGCACCGCGAGCCCCAGCAGCCCCTGGGCGCCGGCCGCCCGCCAGGCGTCGCGGCTGACGATGCCGTCCTTCTCCCACTGCTCGTAGTGCGGCGTCACTTCCCTGGTGAGGAAGGTCCGTACGGTCTCGCGGAACGCGTCGTGGTCCGCGGTGAAGATCTGGCGCTTCATTTGGTCCGGGCCCTCCTCAGAGCCAGTGCTTGACGGTCTCGGTCGGCTTGGCGGGCAGCGGCCCCACGGGGCGGAAGCCGGTCAGCGGCCCTACGGTGCGCACGCCGGGCACCCGCCCGCCCGCCTGCCGGGACGCCGCTCGGGCGCGGACCGCCTTCGGGCCCGCGCAGCGGCATCGGTGTGCGGCATCGGTCCGGCACGGCGGAGGTGATCGCCCGCTTCTCCCCGACGGAGCGGAGCTCCCGGAGCGTGGTGGCGCGCTCCATCAGCCGGCCGTGTCCTTCTGCTCGGCGCGGCTCCGGCCTGCGGGCGGGGCGGCGGACGGGCCGGCCGGCGGCGGGGTGAGGAGGCCGGGTGCCTGCCAGTCGCGCGCGATCTCCGCGGTGTCCGCACCGGGCCGTGCGGGTGGTCTGCGGAGTGCACCCGGCGTCCGCGAGAACCGCGGCGCGGGCGCGGGCTGGGTGATCCCGCCGTGCTCGACGAAGGTGCCGCGGGCGGCGAGATGCGGATGCCGCGGGGCCTCGCGAAGGGAGAGCACGGGCGCCACACAGGCGTCGGAACCCTCGAAGACCGCCGTCCACTCCTCGCGGGTCCGGGTCCTGAAGCGCGCGGCGATGGCCGCGCGCAGCTCTGCCCAAGCGGCGAGGTCATCGCGGTCGGGGACCTCCTGGGCGAGGCCCAGCAGCCGGACGAACTCGCCGTAGAAGCGCTTCTCCAGCGCACCGACCGCCATATGGCCGCCGTCGGCGGTCTCGTAGACACCGTAGAAGGGCGCGCCGCCGTCCAGCAGATTGCTGCCGCGCCGGTCCTGCCAGCCGCCGGCCGCCAGCATGCCGTGGATCATCGCCGTCAGATGAGCCGTGCCGTCGACGATGGCGGCATCCACGACCTGGCCCCTGCCGTCTTCGCTGCGGGCGTGCTGGAGGGCGGCGAGGATGCCGATGACGAGGTAGAGCGAGCCGCCGGCGTAGTCACCGACGAGGTTGGCGGGGACGGCGGGCGGGCCGTCGGGCGATCCGATCATGCCGAGCGCGCCCGTGATGGCGATATAGCCGATGTCGTGTCCGGCGGTGTCGGCGAGCGGGCCCTGCTGCCCCCAGCCCGTCATCCGGCCGTAGACCAGCCGGGGGTTGAGCGCCAGGCACTCCTCGGGGCCGACGCCCAGCCGCTCGGCCACCCCGGGGCGGTAGCCCTCCACCAGCACGTCGGCGCGGGCGACCAGTTCCCGTACCTGCGCCACCCCCTCGGGGGTCTTCAGGTCCACCAGCACGGAGCGTTTGTTGCGGTTGGTGAGGTCGTACGCGGGGTCGATGCCCAGCCCCGCGCCTCCGGGGCGGTCGACGCGGACGACATCGGCGCCGAGGTCGGCCAGCAGCATGGCCGCGAACGGGCCGGGACCGATGCCGGCGAGTTCGACGACCCGCACCCCGCTCAGCGGACCGTGCCCTGACTCTGTCATCGCGCCCCATGCCTTTCCGCACTGTGACACTTCTGATGTAACACTCGTGATGTTAAGAACGTGTTCCACTTTCCACAAGCCCTCCATGCCAGGCGGCAACCGCGGAAAAGGCCCGCGCCGGCGATGCTCAACTGCCATCGCCGTCACGGGCCTTTGCGCGTCTGCTGCCGCTGCGCCGCTATCCCCCGTCGAGCTCGGCGATGAGCTTCTTGGGGGGCTATGACGCGATACGACTCCTCCGCCCAGTCACAGAGCAGCTCGGCCGACGGAGCGCCCTGCTCCTCCAGGGGGACCTGCACCCATCCGGACGCGCCCAGGCCGTAACCGGCGGGCTTGGCGCCGGGCGAGGTCAGCGCATGGGCATGTGCCTCCGGGTCCGTGAGTTTCAGCGTGACCCCGCGTGGATGGCTGCCGTCATCGACCCCGAGGAAGACGAAGACCTTCTTGTTGACCTTGATGACGCTCTCGCCCCAGGGAAACTCCTCCACGGCTCCGGGCAGGCCCAGCGCGAACGCCCGCACCCGCTCCCGCACCGCCGCCGGATCCGACGCCTTCGCCATGACTTCCTCCACGTCCGTCCCCCGTACGGCACCGTCCGCGGTGCCGCTTGGCCCACGCACACATCGCGCGGGCCGGCCAACGCATTCCACGCTAACGGCGACCACTGACAACGGCCCCGCGGAGCGCCGGACGCCCGGTCGGCCGCGGAACGCCTGCCGCCATGCCTGCCCGGCTGCGCACGACGCCACGCTCGTCGGGAGGCGCGGCGCGCATCCTCCGCACGGCGCCCGCCCGTCCGGCCCGGCCGTGGCACCCGGCGAGCCGGACACCGCTACGGCACGTCGGGGGCCGCGCCCCTGGAAGCCGGGCCGGGCGCCGCCCCCGCGGGCAGAGTTCCCGCTCCCCCGGGCTCCGGTACGAGGTGGTCGTCGGGCGCCTGACGGTCCGCAAGGCGGCCGAGTCGCTGTGGGACGTTGCCGCCCACCAGGAGGATGACGATGAGCGTCAGCCCGAAGGTGAGCACGGCGAGCGCCCGCCCCAGGGGCATGCCTTCGGCCAGACGGGCCCCGAGAACGGGAGCCACCGCCCCGCCCAGGGCCCCCACGTTGTAGACGAAGCCCAGGGAGGCGGCGCGGGTGGCGGTCGGGAAGTGCCCCGCGAGGTACTTCGGCAGGATCCCGGAGATGCCCTGGCCGAGCGCGAGCAGCACGAAGATGAGGACTCCGAGTGCCGGGAGACTGTCCCGCACCGCGAAGACCGGGAAGACGAAGGCCAGTGAGGCCAGCAGGGTGTACGCGTAGGCGCGGCGGGTGCCGAGCAGGTCCCCGGCGAAGCCCGCCAGCCAACAGCCCGCCATGGTGCCGAAGCCCGCGTAGAACATCACGTCGGTGACCTGCGCGGGGGCGTATCCGAGGTCGGTCTTGAGATAGGTGGGCAGCAGGGCCTGGATCGGCCAGCTGTAGAGGAAGGCGCAGAAGACGGTCGCCATGAGGGAGACGTACAGCAGCCCTCCCCGGCGACCGCCGAGCTGCACGGCGAACGCGATCAGGCACAGCGCGGCGACGCCCGACAGCCAGGGGACATCACCGGCGCCGACGGGCGTGAAGACGCAGAACAGCGCGACCGAGGCGGTCGCCGCCAGGGCCGTGTTGCCCCAGCCCCGGAGGCGGCCGGTGAACAACGGCCGGAAGGGGTTGGGGCGTTCCCCGTCCGCACGGGCGGCGATCTGCCGCTGCCAGTCACCGGCCTCCGGCAGCGATCTGCGCACCCACACGGCGACCAGGACGGGCAGCACGCCGATCCAGAACATCCAGCGCCAGCCCCAGGCCGGGACCACCCACTTGTAGAGCTCGGCCGCGAGGACGGTGCCGCCCGCATAACCGGAGATCAGGAATCCGGAAGCGCGGTTACGCCATCGAGTGGGCCAGCTCTCCAGCACATACGTCGCGCCGGCGCTGTACTCTCCCGCCATGCCCAGACCGATGACCAGCCGGGCGACGAACAAACTGGTGTAATCCCAGGCGAACCCGCAGGTAAAGGTGCCGAGCGAATAGAGCAGAATGCTGGTGATCATGGCGGCCCGGCGGCCGTAGCGGTCGCCCATCGCGCCCAGCGCGGCGCCGCCCAGCCATCGGGTGATGAAGGCGCCGGAGATCAGCGAGGCGGCGGTGGCGGTGCGCAGGTGGAATTCGCCGGCGATCTCGGTCAGTACGAGCGTGATCAGGACGAAGTCGAAGCCGTCCAGGAGGTAGCCGATCCAGGCGGCGAACATCGCCTTCCACTGGGATCCAGTGACCTCCAGCCGCCCGCTCCGTATCCGGCCAGGGATGTCCCAGGGGCGCGTCGTCACAGCAATCCGGCCTCCTCCAGCAGTCGGTGGGCGGTTCGGAGCGGGGTGTCGTCGGGGGCGGTGACGTCGGGCGCAGTGTCGTCGGGGGAAGCTGCTGGGCCGCCGGCGTCCGGGTTCCGGGCGGCGGCCGGCCCCTGGAACACCGCCCGGTCACCGCCGGCGGACGAAGGGAGAGACAATGAGACGGGAGAGGCGGGTGAGAGCAAAGAGCGGCGCACCCGACATCGGACGTCCTACGTCATGGTGCTCTCCGTGAATCTGGCTCCGCGCCGACGCACTGTCAAGACTGCACGCCGTACCTGAGAGCCCCAAGGGAGCTGCCACAAGCGGGCGTTGACGGAGTAACGGTGACTGCCTAGGGTCCGGACTTCAGATCACGCGGGTGCTGGAGAGGACGCAGATGCGACGGCAGGACACCACTGGACGGGCCCATGACCTCGTCGTCTACGGCGCGACCGGTTTCGCCGGCGCGCTCACGGCCGAATACCTCGCGGAACACGCCCCCAAGGACTGCCGCTGGGCTCTGGCCGGGCGCAACACCGCCAAACTGGAGCAGCTGCGCGACCGGCTGGCGAAGATCGACCCGGCCTGTACCGAGCTGCCGCTGTTGCGGGCCGACAGCGGCGACGCGGACTCGCTGCGCGCGCTGGCCGCCGACACCCGGGTGCTGGTGACGACCGTCGGCCCCTATGTGCTCCACGGTGAACCGCTGGTGGCCGCGTGCGCCGCGGCCGGCACCGACTATGTCGATCTGTCCGGGGAGTCGGAGTTCATCGACCGGATGTACCTCCGGCACCACGCGACCGCCCGCGCCACGGGCGCCCGCCTCGTGCATGCCGGCGGCTTCGACTCCGTCCCGCACGATCTGGGCGTGCTCTTCACGGTCGGGCTCCTCCCCGAAGGCGTCCCCGTGCGTATCGACGGATTCGTCCGGAGCAATGCCACGTTCTCCGGAGGCACGCTGGCCTCCGTGCTGACCGCCGCCTCGCGCCCGGTCGCCATGGCGCGGGCCGCCCGCGAACGGCAGCGGGCCGCACCGCGACCGGCCGGCCGCACGGTGCGAGCGCCCCTCGGCCCGCCCCTCAAGAGCCGCGAAACCCGGACCTGGGGAGTGCCGTTGCCCACCGTCGACGCGCAGATCGTCGCGCGCTCGGCCGCCGCGCTGGAGCGCTACGGACCCGACTTCCGCTATCGCCACTACGCGGGCGTACAGCGGCTGCCGATCGCCGTCGGCGGTGCGCTGGGAGCGGGAGCCCTGTGTGCGCTCGCCCAGGTGCCGCCCGCACGACGCTGGTTGTCCGGGCGTCTGGAGCCGAGCGACGGGCCGGGCCCCGAACGCCGTGCGCGCAGCTGGTTCAAGGTGCGCTTCGTCGCCTCCGCCGGCGGCAGGCGCCTGGTCACCGAGGTCGCGGGCGGCGACCCCGGCTACGACGAGACGGCGAAGATGCTTGCCGAGTCGGGGCTCAGCCTGGCCTTCGACGATCTGCCGGAGACCGCGGGCCAGGTGACGACCGCGGTCGCCATGGGGGATGCGCTCACCGCTCGCCTCCAGGAGGCGGGCATCACGTTCCGCGTCGTCCAGGAGTAGCGCGGATCCCTCGCCGGTCCACCTCAGGCGGCCGCGAGCGCCTTCCGGCACA
Source organism: Streptomyces sp. TM32 (assembly GCF_004122755.1). Classification (NCBI taxonomy): domain Bacteria; kingdom Bacillati; phylum Actinomycetota; class Actinomycetes; order Kitasatosporales; family Streptomycetaceae; genus Streptomyces; species Streptomyces sp. TM32. The sequence goes on along the minus strand of NZ_SDIG01000013.1, from coordinate 6,489 downwards.
GCGCGTCGGCGGCGCGCGTCGTCTCCGGAAGGCGGTAGTGGGCCGCCAGGCGGAGCGTATGCGCACAGGCCCGGTCGAGATCGACGCGGTGCCCGACGGAGACGAAGACCGGCTTGACGCCCTTTTGGGTACGCAGCGCACGTCCCACCTCCTCGGCGCCGTCCAGCAGCGGGGAGGTGGCGCCGCGGTCGGGCCCGGGGGGTGCGTACCGGAACGTGAAGGGGTTCTTGGCCACGCCGATGGTGGGCAGCCCCGTCAACACCCCCAGATGGCTGGCCAGCCCGAAGCGTCGCGGGTGCGCCAGCCCGTAGCCGTCGCAGACCACGAGGTCAGGAACGCGGGCGAGGCGGGCGAGCGCGTCGAGCACGGTGGGAATCTCACGGAAGGCGAGCAGTCCCGGGACGTACGGAAAGGAGACCTGCCCGACGGCGGTGGCTTCGTCGACGACGGCGAGCGTACGGGCGTCCAGCGCGACGGCGGCCGCGGCGACGACATCGCGTGCGTCGTCGTAGGCCACGTCCACGCCCACCACGGTGCCGTCGAACCCCGGCTCCGGCCCGGATTCATCGAGCCGCACACGGGGCCGCAACCGGTCCTGCACCGCGCGCGCCTGGGTTTCGTCGGTGGGCCAGTGCCGCAGTTCGTCGTCGCAGGAGGGCGTTCCGGGAGTGTCCATGGTGGCCACCACGCTACCGAACCGCTGAGCGAGCCCGGAGCGGGCGGATCTGCTCAGGCGCGGATCGGCTCGCGGGCGGATCCCGAGGAGCCCACGGCACCGAGCCGACGGCGGGCCAGGGGTGGCCCGCCCGGGGCGGAACGCCCCCTACCGGGAGGGGCAGCTGCCGCGCCCGGCACCTCCTCTATATTGCAGCCATGTTCGTACTGGAATTGACCTATACCGCCCCCCTCGCACGCGTCGATGAGGTGCTTGAGGACCACGTGGAGTGGCTGAAGAAGGGGTACGCCGCGGGGCATTTCCTCGCCGCCGGCCGCAAGGTGCCGCGCGATGGCGGCGTCATTCTCGCTGCCGGGCCGGACCGTGCGACCGTCGAGCGGATCGTGGCCGAGGACCCCTTCGTCCTCGCCGGCGTGTGTGAGTACCGGGTCACCGAGTTCGTGGCGACGACGACCGCGCCCGCGCTGGAGCAGTACCGGGAGCAATTGCCGTCCTGAAACGGCAACCCCGCGGTGAGCAGGCAGCTGCACAGCCGCACCGTGCCGCGGCAGGCGGGGAGCACGGGACTCCAGCGACCCCGCCATGCCCCCGTCTACGCAGTCGTGGTCGGAGGCAGCGCCGCGTCTCGGTGCGGGTCGGGGCTCGCGGAGCCCGGTGCGGGCGGTGCGGGCCAGCGTCCCCCGTTACGCCAGTAGTCCTGAATCTCTTCCAGTTGGCGCCCCTTGGTCTCGGGCGCGGTGACGAAAGCGAAGACCAGGGCGGCGAGCGCGAGGACGCCGAGCCCGGCGAACGTCCGGGCGGCGCCCGCCCATGCCATGAGTGAGGGGAAGAACTGGGCGATCAGGAGGTTGGCCACCAGGTCTGCGGTGAGCATGACCGACGCCCCGGTCGAGCGCAGCTGGGCGGGGAACGCCTCGCTCGCATAGACCCAGATCAGTGAGCCGAAGCCGAAGTTGAAGGCGGCGGTGAACAGCAGAATGGCCGTGAAACCCACCCAGGTCATGGCACCGTGCAGCTCGCCCGTGCCGAAGACCGCGGTGAGGACGGCGAGCATCACGGCCATCGTGCCGATGCCGCTGAGCAGCACCACCCGGCGTCCGAGCCGGTCGATGATGAGGATCGCGAGCACCGTCGCGGCCAGCGAGGCGAGCTGGACGAAGGACGGCAGCAGGAAGTTCTGGCCGTTGCCGGTGAAGCCCATCTCCTCGAAGATCTGCGGGCTGTAGTACGTCACGGCGTTGATGCCGGTGATCTGGCAGAAGAACCCGAGGCCGACGACGAAGAGAGCGGCACGGGCGTACGGCTTGCGCAGCATGGAGCGTGCCGAGCCGCCGCTCTCCTCGGCGAGCGCCGCTCCCACAGCGGCGACCTCGGCGCGCGGATCGACATCCGGGTCGGTCATCGCCATGACCTCGACGGCCCGTTCCGTACGCCCCTTGAGGACGTACCAGCGCGGGGTGTCCGGCAGCCGGAGCAGCGGGATCAGGACGAGTGCGGCGGGGATCGCGGAGAGGCCGAGCATCCACCGCCAGTGACCGCCACCGGACAGGCCCCAGTTGACGAAGTACGTGATGACGATGCCCGCGACCGTGGCGACTTGGTAGGCGGCGACGGAGGCCCCGCGGATACGTGCCGGTGTCGATTCGGCGACATAGAGCGGGGCGGCGACGATCGAGATGCCGATGGCGACGCCGAGCAGGAAGCGGACGACGTCCAGCACGATGACGTCGGGGGCGAGGGCGGAGAGCGCGACGAACACGGCGTAGGAGCCGGCGACGATCAGCATCGCGGCCTTGCGGCCCAGGGCGTCGGCGAGCTTGCCGCCGATCAGGGCGCCCACGATGGAGCCGCCCACCAAGATGCTGTTGACCAGGCCTTTTTCAGCCTCGGTGAGATGGAAGTCCCTGCTCAGGAACACCAGGGCACCGGAGATGCTGCCGGTGTCGTAGCCGTAGATGACACCGACGACGGCGCCGGTGAGTGCGAACAGCCTGCCGGTGCGGCGTGCGGTCTCGGGTGAGGGCGGCGGGGGCGTCGCGGAGAGCGTGGCAGTGGACACGGGAAGTCCTTTGTGCGGCGGGCGGGCCTTGCTGCATGACGAAGCGGGTGTGACTGATCTTGCGAGTATTCGGCGCCTTTCACGCAGCTGTCAACACCTTCACGCACCTCCCTGCTCCCCGTCCTCCCCGCATCCACCCCGCCCGGCCAGCCGACCACCCTCAGGCCGCAATCCTGTGCGCGCTTAGCCCATCAGGCCCACATCATGCGCCCACCTTAGGTCGACATCGAGCTGGCATCGGGCCGGCAGCCTTCCCGCCCCCTGATGCGTCCACTCGTTCGAGGGATGGAACCCCGCGAGATTTCTGCGTACAGTCGATTGCAACGAAGCTAAATATTGCAGTTTTGAGCAACCAAGTTCGACGCAGTGCAAGGAACGTCACGGGAGGGCGGCCATGAGTGAGATCTCATATATGGAGCAGGAGCTGCACAGTCAGCCGGAGACCTGGCGGGAGGCCGCGCGGCTCGGTGCGGCGGCCGGTCCGCTGCCCGGTGCCGGACAGCGGGTGGCAGTCATCGGCTGCGGAACGTCATGGTTCATGGCGCAGTCGTACGCGGCACTGCGGGAGGCGGCCGGCCAGGGGGTGACGGATCCGTTCGCCGCCTCCGAGGCCTTCCTCGGAGGCGACCGCGGCTACGACGCGGTGGTGGCCATTACACGGTCCGGCACCACGACAGAGGTCCTGCGCGTGCTCGATGCCGTCAAGGGGCGCATCCCGACGGTGACGATCATCGGCGATCCCGAAACTCCGGCGGTCTCCCTCTCCGACCGGACGGTCGCGCTGCCGTTCGCCGATGAGAAGTCGGTGGTGCAGACCCGTTTCGCCACGACGGCGCTGACGCTACTGCGCGCGCATCTGGGCGAGGATGTCTCCCGGGCGGTGACCGACGCGGAAGAGGCGCTGGTCGCACCGGTGGAGAAGGAGTGGGTGGACGCCGAGCAGTTCTCCTTCCTCGGCACGGGCTGGACGTTCGGTCTGGCCAATGAGGCGGCGCTCAAGATGCGAGAGGCGTCGCAGAGTTGGACGGAGTCCTACCCCGCGATGGAGTACCGCCACGGTCCGATCGCGATAGCCGCACCGGGGCGGGTGACCTGGCTGTTCGGCCAGGCTCCGGACGGCCTGGAGGCCGATGTGGTGCGGACCGGTGCCCGCTTCGTGCGCCATGCCCGCGATCCGCTGGCGGACCTGGTGCTGGTCCAGCGGGTGGCGCTGGAACGGGCCCGCGCCCGCGGCCTGGATCCGGACAACCCGCGCAGCCTGACCCGTTCGGTGATGCTCGAAGCGCCGGCCGCCTCGTAGTCGCCCGCCTCTCCGGGCATCACCCGCCTGCCTCACGTCAACCAGCCCCACCCGCAAGGGAGTCAGCGTCCCATGCCCCTAGTTCCGACCTCATCGATCATCGACGCCGCGCGTGCGGCGCGGGTCGGTGCCGCGGCGTTCAACGTCATCCATCTGGAGACCGCCGAGGCACTCGTCACCGCCGCCGAGCGCACCGGCATCCCCTTGATCCTGCAGATCAGTGAGAACTGCATCCGCTATCACGGCAGCCTGCGGCCCCTCACACGTGCCACCCTTGCCCTCGCCGAGGAGTCCGCGGCCCGGATCGCGGTACACCTCGACCACATCACCGACACGGAGCTGGTCCAGCAGGGCATCACCGCCGGGGTGGGCTCGGTCATGGTGGACGCCTCCGCCCTCCCGTATGAACAGAACGTCGCCACCACCGCCGAAATCACGGCCTGGTGCCATGAGCACGGCGCCTACGTCGAGGCCGAACTCGGCGAGATCGGCGGCAAGGACGGGGTCCATGCACCAGGGGTGCGCACCAACCCGGACGAGGCCCTGGCCTTCGTCCGCGCAACGGGCGTCGATGCCCTCGCCGTAGCTGTCGGCTCCTCGCATGCGATGCAGGAGCGCACGGCCGTACTCGACAAGGAACTCATCGCGGCACTGCACTCCACCCTGCCGGTGCCACTGGTTCTGCACGGCTCCTCCGGGGTGCCGGACGACGAACTGCGCCGCGCCATCGCCGCCGGAATGACGAAGATCAACATTTCCACTCATCTGGTCTCCGTCTTCACCCACTCGATACGGCAGACGCTGGATGCCGACCCGGCGCTCGTCGACTCGCGGAAGTACCTCAAGCCCGCCCGGGCGGCAGTGGCCGAGGAAGCGGCACGTCTCCTGGACGTCCTGGGCACTCCGGCGGCGGTCCCGGGCCAGTACGCAGCCCAGGCCCCGGCCCGGGGGTGACAGCACAGGCAGTGGGCCTTCCCTTCGGCAGCTCACCCCGGCAGAGCCGCTTGGAGGGCACATGCGATCACCACGGCCTCGTACGACGGCACCCACCGCGCGCCACCGTGGCCTGCTGAAACGAATTAGGCTCGCGCCATGAAGCGCCATGAACGGATGAACGCACTGCTTGAGCTGCTCGGGGACCGGGGCCGGGTGGAGGTCGAGGAGGCCGCGACCGCGCTGGAGGTCTCGGCCGCCACGATGCGGCGCGACATGGACGCCCTGGCGGAGCAGCAGTTGCTGACCCGTACCCGGGGCGGCGCGGTGCTCAGCTCGGTGGCGTACGACCTGCCGATCCGCTACAAGCACGCGCACCGGTCGGCGGAGAAGGAGGCCGTCGCCAACGCTGCGGCGAAGCTGGTCGAACGGGGGGATGTGGTCGGACTGAGCGGGGGCACCACGACCACGGCCATCGCGCGCGTGCTCGCCACCCGTCCGGACTTTGCGGAGGCGGGCCCGCAACCGCACCTGACGATTGTCACCAACTCCCTCAACATTGCGAACGAGCTGGCCGTGCGGCCACAGATCAAGATTGTGCTCACGGGTGGGGTGGCGCATTCGCGGTCGTTCGAACTGGTCGGCCCCTTCAGCGAGTTGGTGCTTCAGCAGATCTCCATCGACATCGCCTTCATCGGTGCCAATGGAATGGACCCGATGATGGGCGCCACGGTGCACGACGAGGCCGAGGCCCGGGTCAACCGCCTCATGGCCGAGCGCGCCCGGCGTGCCGTGGTCGTCGCGGACTCGTCCAAGATCGGCGAGCGCTGCTTCGCCCGGGTCGGCGACGCGGATGTCTTTGACACCTTCATCACGGACAGCGGAGCGAAGGAGGCAACCCGCCGTGAGTTCGCGGACCGGGGCCTGCGGGTGCTGACGGCACGCCCGTCTACGGGCGAGTGACCTTCCCGGCCGATGATCCGGCGGCGCACCGCCCGCTGCCAGGCTCATGGGCCGGTCCGGATCGTGGGCACTGTTCCGGCCCGTCGGCGGCGTTGGCTCACGGCTGGGCGAGACATGCAGGGCCGAGCGAGAGGGGCCGGGCGGGGCGGGAGGGACCGGGCTGGGCGAGAGATAGGGGCTGAGCGAAAGTTACGGGGCCGGGCCGGAGACGTACGGGGCCGGGCGAGAGTGCAGAGCCGGGGGCCGAGGCATGTGGGGTCGAGCCCGACTGTGCCGGCGCTCGCCACGGACAGAGCGCGCCGGAGGGCGGCGTGGAGATGGAGATACGGCCGGCGGTCTGCGCAGGGGCCACGCCGGGAGGGGTGCCGGGGAGTGCCGTGCCGGGCAGGCCGTGCAGTGGAGTGCCCTGCCGTGCTCGGCGGAGCTGGGCAAGGCGGGTCTGGGTGGAGCTGGGCACGGCAGGGCTGGACAGAGCGGGTCCTGACAGGGCGGGCCTGACAGAGCTGGTCCGGGCGAGGCGGGCCTGACAGAGCTGGTCCGGGCGAGGCGGGAGGGGCG